>JAZODY010000235.1:0-9363 GCA_045597245.1 Tidjanibacter sp. | reverse complement strand
ACGTAAGCCCACTTTGCATTCTCGAAGCAGATGGGCTGAGTCTCCTCACACATCTTATAGGGGTCCAATCCTGCGGCGTCGCATACGGCTTTGGCATCCTCCACTCCGTTAATACCATATTGTGCAAGTACAGAATTAATTTTATCTATTCTGCGCTCGTAACTTTCAAATAAACTTGCCATAATTTTCTCGTCTTTTTTCGGTTTGACATTTAACTGAGAGGATGTTTACTCCTGACGCGGGTCGATATATTTCACGCCGTCGGCGAAGCGACCGTAAGAACCTTTGGCCTTTTCGAGAGCCTCTTTCGGGTCGATGCCTTTCTTTACCATATCCATGAACTTACCCAAGTGGATAAACTCATAACCGATAATCTCGTCGTTCTTGTCCAAAGCCATGCGGGTGCAATAGCCCTCGGCCATTTCCAGATAGCGCGAGCCCTTTGCCAGCGTACCGAACATGGTTCCCACCTGCGAGCGCAGACCTTTTCCGAGGTCCTCCATCGAGGCTCCAACCACCAGACCACCCTCCGAGAAGGCGCTCTGAGTACGTCCGTAAACGATTTGGAGGAAGAGTTCTCTCATTGCGGTGTTGATGGCGTCGCAAACGAGGTCGGTGTTGAGTGCTTCGAGCAGCGTCTTGCCCGGCAGAATCTCCGATGCCATGGCGGCCGAGTGGGTCATTCCCGAGCAACCGATGGTCTCCACCAGTGCCTCCTGAATGATACCGTCTTTAACGTTCAAGGTCAGTTTGCAGGCACCCTGCTGGGGAGCACACCAACCAATACCGTGAGTAAGACCCGAGATGTCGGTAATCTCTTTTGCACGTACCCACTTTCCCTCCTCGGGAATCGGAGCCGAAGGATGGTTAGCTCCTTTTTTTACACAGCACATCTGCTGTACTTCATGTGAATAAATCATAATACGTTCAATTATTATATGTGAAAAAGTATTTTGTATAATCACCGTTTTTCCGTCATAAGGGAAAAACCTCACAAAGATAATTGTTTTGCAGGTTTTTAGCAATAACGGCGGGCTATTTATTCGGGCGACCGGTTTATTTTCGGGCTGCTTTTTGTTCTTTGCGGTGAGGGTCGGCCATGTCCGGTCGTTGAGTGTCCGGCGGAGTCTGCAATCGAAACATCTCCCTTTTCTTGGTCGGGGACCTGTTCCTGCCGCCTCTCTCTTCGGGTGAGATGCCATGCCGTCGGCCGACTGTTGTGGATGCTCTTTGCCTGCCGACTCATCAATGTCGATTGGTCATCGCTCTCTCCTTGTGGTTCAACGCTCCTCAATCATGGGCAACAACTCGTTCTCCCATATCTCACGAAGTATTATGCGATAGTGGCGTGCATAGGCTTCGTTGTACTCCTTGCTGTGGTGCATCACATAGTTGCCCTCGCCGAGAGTCTTGGCTATAAGCAGGCGATGCTCTTCCAGATGGGGCAGGTCGGGATACAGCTCCGCTATTATCTTCTCTATCTCCCGCCACTCCTCGGTCCACTCTTCCACCGTGGGCATCTCCACCTCGGCACTCCTGATGAGAGCCGCTATCAGCACCTCTCCTGCCAACTTGTACTCCTTCACCAGCGACAGATTCACCCTCACGAAGTTGCCCTGCCAGCCCGTCGGTTCGGCCAACTCGCCGTCGAAACGTTCGCTCTGCTCTATCTCACGATTCATGTAGGCAACGGCGCCTTGACGGTCGGCTATGATGTGCCCGGCTCCGAAACGGTCTTGGAAGAACGACTTGTAGAGGTCTTGCAATGTGGAGGCCGGATAGTCGGTCATCTGGCGTTTTACTGACCTCACAACCATTCGGCGAAATCTTCCGTCGCCAATCTTCACGCTCTCCCTCTCTCCGTCATCTGTTCTCTCTTTCGGTGCCATATCGTTGATTGTGGTGACATATGCGCCCTTGTGTCCCTCTCCGCCGCAGCACACTGTGATGCGTTCCGCGGGGTCGGCCCTGCCCGTCAGCACACAACCCATAATCAGGGCCGACATCACTGCTCGTTTTATCATCGCTCCTCTCTCCCTTTTCATGGTTTCTGTGTGGCAATAATCTTACCACTCTATCCTCTTCGGTTGTCTGTTCTTATTGCTGTTTTGTGGCGCAGATTGCCTCTATCAAATTGTCGGCCAGTGCACTTGCTCCGAGGCGGAACAGTGAGGGATTTAACCACTCTTTGCCCAGAATGTTCTCCACTATGGTGTAGTAGAGTGCTGCATCTTCGGCCGTTCTTATTCCGCCGGCGGCCTTGAATCCCACTTTGCGCCCCGTCTTTTTGTAGTATTCTTCTATGGCCAGACACATCGTCACTGCCGCTTCGGGAGTTGCACCGCCCGAGTTTTTTCCGGTGGAGGTCTTCACAAAGTCGGCTCCCGCAAACATTGCCAGCAGGGCGGCACGACGTATCAGTTCCGCCGAGCGGAGCGATGCGGTTTCAAGAATCACTTTGAAGATTATGTCCTCGCCCGCCTCGTGGCGCAGCATCTCCAAATCGTTGGCCATCTGGTTGTATTCGCCCTGCAACATCTCGCCTACGTTTATCACCACATCAATCTCGTCGGCGCCGTTCTCCACCGCCATCGAGACCTCCAACATCTTTACCTCCAAGAAGGTTTGCGACGAGGGGAATCCGCCAGCCACGCTGGTCACACCGATTTCGGTGCCCTCCACGCCGAGTCCCACCGTATCGACAAAGGTGGGGAAGACACAGATGGAGGCCACATGGGGCACTCCGTGTTTTCGGGGCAGTGCCACGGCGTCACTCACGAAACGTTCCACCGACACATCCGAGTCGGTTTCGGTGAGCGTAGTGAGGTCTATTGAGCCGAAGCATGTTTTATAAACCTCCGCGTTCTGGTTTTTCGGTGCGTCTTTCTGTGCCTGAGCCACAAGTTCGGCCACTCTCTTCTCGTCAATCGACGGGGCATACTCTTTCAGCTGGTGTTCGTACTCCATGATGCGGTCTGTTTTTGGAACAATTCTTTTGCAATATACAGAAATTTTGCGAAAGCGTCGGTCTTCTCCTGCCAAAATAATTTTTGCCTGCTTAAAAATATCGATGAAAACACTCTTTTCGAGCGGAGCAGATGACAGAGCGGAGCCGAGGAGAAAAACATCTTTCTGCCATTGAGCTTTGCGAAACACCTCCTCCGGTCCGGTCGTTTCAGTGTGTTGCGGTTTGTTGTTTCCGTTGTTCCGACCGAAAAACATGCGGGAGTTCCTTTTTCCGGAACTCCCGCTTCTTATCTGAGGACACTGTGTCTTTATGCTCTCGGACGCCTCTCTCGGCCCCTCGGGCTTATTAGAGCTGTGCCACGATGTTCATGTAGTAAACATCATTCTGAGCCTTCTCTTTCAACGACGCATCTTTGGCGATGGCGTTCTTCAAGTGGGTCAGAGCAGTGCTGTCGTTACCCTCTTTAACGGCGATGATACCTTTCAGATATTCGGCATCTGCCGAGGTGTCGTTACCCAAAGTGGTTTTGGCTGCCGCAAGGTTGTTGTTGCAAACCTGTGCAACTGCCTTGTAGTAACCGGTCAGGTTGTTCGATGCCACAGCGAAGTCGCCGTTCGACAAAGCAATCATGCCGAGAGCCTCTTTGGCGGCGTTGTTTCCCAACGAGTTGAGGTACTGCTGAGCCTGAGCCTCATTGCCCTGTGCCAATGAGATGTAGGCCAGATTGTTCACGATGATGGGTGCGCTTTGCAGGTTGGCTGCCTTTTTGAGCGAGTTTTCTGCATCTTTCAGCGCGCCGTTCTGTGCCTGAGCTACGGCAAGGTTGTTATATGCGCGAGCATCGTTGAGTTTTGCGGCGGCCTGATAAATCTTGATTTTATCGTTCAGATTGTCGGTCAGAGTTGCGGCGTAGAGCAGGTCGTCCACCACAAGCGAGTTGTCGCCTTTGAGTGCCAGAGCCAGCAGTTCGCTGTCCGACGGACCCTCGATAGCCACATTGGCCACGAACTGGGTTCTGCGCAACTCGGGCAGAATCTTCTCTTTCAATACCTCGAATACGGAGGTCATGTTTCTAATCTCCTCATCGCGCTGAACCGACGAGCTGTACATCGACAGTACATTCAAAATGAGGTCCTTATCCTCGATGTTCGATTCCTGTACGAGTTTCTTGAAACCTTCCCAGTCCTCACCGTAGGCTTTGGGGTCGTAATTTGCGTTCAGGTCGGCACCCAGACGCTCTTTCAAAGCTGCCTCTCCGCTCTGGCTGCGAGCCTGCGAGAGTTTGTCGTTGAACTTGGTGGGACCCTCGGGCGATGCGTAACCGTTTGCCTGAATTGCGGCAAGGGTTGCTTTCTCGTTGTCGAGGCTCTCCTTGATGAATCTTTCAAATTCGTCAATCTGTGCCGTGGTCAGCTGACCGCTGCGTACCTTCGAACTGTTTACCAGATAGTGGATGTCGGCGGTGCTGCTGTAATTCTTCACCTTCTGATAGTTGTCGGGCATATACTGCATATACTCGACAATGCCGTCTTCCAACTGTCCCAGCGAACTTACACCAAGAGCCACGGCTACCGACGCAATCGGGGTGAACAGACCGTTCTTGCACTTCGCCTCTATAATCAACTGCAAAGTGGAGATGGCGGCCTCGGGTTTGTAGGGCAACGAGATGCTCTTGGTAATGGAGCCGCCCTCGTCCGAGATGACGGTGTAGTTATCCAATACCTTCTCGCCCTGAACATAGATGGGGGCACCCGTTATATTGCCCGACTTATAAACCAACTGGGGGGTGATTTTCAATTCGGCCTTCGGGTCTACGAATTTAACGGGGAAGTTTACGGTAATGTCTGCCGTAACGGCGTCTCCTACCAGTTGAAGGACTTCGGGATTGCAGCTGATGCTCACTCCGTCAACCTTCTTGGCCATCTTCTTAGTGCAATTGCAGCTGGCGCAGAAAACCAGCGTAAACATTGCCAATGCGAAAACAGTTAATTTTTTCATAATTAATTTAGTGTTAAAGGTTTATTGTATTTATCATTCAAGTCTTTCACGTGTGCCTCGAATCTTTCAAAACAGAAATCCATCCCGAGGGAAAGTGTCCGTCGGAATGGATTTCTGTTCTATGATTTCCGACCTCAATATGCAGACAAACAAATGTAATGAATTGTTTTTAAATATGCAAATAGGACCGGAGCCAGAAAATTTTTTCTGGTTATTTATTGTTTTGCTGTTTTTTTGGCAACAACACTTTGCGTGAGAGTTTCAGTTTACCTGTCTTTGCATCGATGTTGATGAGTTTCACCTCCAACTCGTCGCCCTCTTTCAGGCCGGTGTCCTCCATCGTCTCGAAACGTTTGTGGTCAATCTCCGAGATGTGCAGCAGACCGTCCTTGCCGGGCAGAATCTCGATGAATGCTCCGAACGGAACGATGGACCTGATTTTACCTTTATATATCTCGCCCACCTCGGGAACTGCCGTGATGGCTTTGATACGTGCCAAAGCTGCATCCATGCCCTCTTTGTTCTCGCCGAAGATGTCCACGATACCCTTCTCCTCCACCTCGGTGATGGTGATGGTGGTACCGGTCTGTTTCTGTATCTCCTGAATAACCTTTCCGCCCGGGCCGATGACTGCACCGATGAAGTCTTTCGGAATGGTAATCTGCACGATGCGCGGCACGAACGGACGGAAGTCCTCTCTCGGTTCTGCTATGCACTCGGTGATTTTGCCCAGTATGTGCAGACGGCCCTGACGTGCCTGCTCCAATGCCTTTGCCAGCACCTCATACGACAATCCGTCCACCTTTATATCCATCTGGGTGGCGGTGATACCGTCTTTCGTTCCGGTCACTTTGAAGTCCATGTCGCCCAAGTGGTCCTCATCGCCCAAGATGTCCGACAATACGGCATATTTGCCGCTCTCTGTGTCGGTGATAAGACCCATGGCGATACCCGAAACAGGTTTCTTCATCTTCAAACCGGAGTCCATCAGAGCCAGCGTACCTGCGCAGACGGTTGCCATAGACGACGAACCGTTCGACTCCAAGATATCCGAAACCACGCGTACTGCGTAGGGATTCTCCTCGCCCACCGGAACCATCGGTTTCAGTGCTCTCCATGCCAGATTGCCGTGACCAATCTCACGACGCGACAGGCTTCTTGCGGGTCTTGCATCGCCGGTTGAGAAGGGCGGGAAGTTGTAGTGCAGCACAAACTGCTCCGAACCCTGCACCAGAGCCTCGTCTATCATCTTCTCGTCGAGTTTGGTTCCGAGCGTCACCGTGGTCAGCGACTGGGTCTCTCCGCGGGTGAAGATGGCCGAACCGTGTGCTTTGGGCAGATAACCGACCTCGCACCAAATCGGGCGAATCTCATCGGTCTTGCGACCGTCAAGACGCAGACCCTCGTCGAGAATCATGTTTCTCATGGCCTTCTTCATCACGTCGTCGTGGAAATAGCGCTTAATCAGCGGAGCCTTCTCTTCCAACTCCTCTTCGGTGAATCGGGTGCAGAACTCCGCCTCCAACTCCTCGAATTTCTCTGCGCGCTCGTGCTTTGCGGTGCCGCTGGTTGCAATGGCATAGGCCTTGTCGTAGGTCTCGGCAATCACCAACTGACGCAACTCCTCGTCGTTGGTCTCGTGGCAGTACTCGCGTTTCACGTCTTTGCCCAACTCTTTCGAGAGTTCAATCTGGGCCACACAGTGTTTCTTAATCTCCTCATGTGCGAACTTGATGGCTTCGAGCATGTCGGCCTCCGAAACCTCTTTCATCTCGCCCTCCACCATCAGGATGTTGTCGTAGGTGGCACCCACAATCAGGTCGATGTCGGCATTGACATTCTGCGAGAAGGTGGGGTTTATGACGAGTTTGCCGTCGATTCTGGCCACTCTCACCTCCGAGATGGGACCCTCGAACGGAATGTCTGACACTGCCAGAGCGGCCGAAGCTGCCAGACCGGCAAGTGCGTCGGGTTGTATGTCTTTGTCTGCCGAGATAAGGTATACGTTCACGAACACCTCGGCGTGATAGTTCGACGGGAAGAGCGGACGGAGAGCTCGGTCGATAAGACGCGAAACGAGAATTTCGCTATCCGACGGACGGGCCTCTCTTTTGAGGAATCCGCCGGGGAATCGGCCCGCAGCCGCATATTTCTCCTTGTAGTCCACTTGCAGCGGCATGAAGTCGCAGTCGGGTTTGGCCTCTTTGGCCGCAACAACGGTTGCAAGAAGCATCGTATCGCCCTGCTGTACTACCACAGAGCCGTCTGCCTGTTTGGCAAGTTTGCCGGTTTCGATAATAATCTCACGGTCGTCACCGAGTTTTATTACCTTTCTTGTTGCATTATACATCATGATGTTTTGTTTTTCTCGTGTCCCCCTTCGGGATAGTTTTGTTTTTGATTATATCTCTGTTCGAAATTTGTTTTTCGTCGGCTGTGTAAGCGTAGTAAAGGCAAATCCAATTCAAGTATTGAATCTGCCTTTACGTAGTCGCCGATAAGAAAATCTTATTTACGCAGGTTAAGAGCCTTAACGATTGCTCTGTAACGCTCGATATCGACTTTCTTCAAATAATCAAGAAGTTTACGACGTTTACCAATCAGGCGCAACATGGCGCGCTGGGTACCGAAGTCGTGTTTGTTCTTCTTGAGGTGTTCCGTAAGGTGGGCAATACGGTACGAAAACAACGCAATCTGGCTCTCGGGAGAACCCGTATCGGTGTTGGACTTGCCGTACTGACCGAAAAGCTCCTGCTTTTTCTCTGCTGATAAGTAACTCATTGTTTTGTTTGTTATTTTGAGTGTTCCGCTTTACGATGAATACGCCTTACCGTATATCACCAAAGCGTGGCGCAAAAATAATCATTTTTGGTTGAAAACAAACATTTTATCGAAATATTTTTCGAGTTGTGTTGTTATCCGTTGCGATTTTCTTAATTTTGTGTCAGACAATGTCGCGACAGTTCGGCGGAGATGGTTGTCGCAGCGACGTCGAAAGTGGTTCGGGCCGAATGGAAATGCCGGACGGCAATTTGGAAATTCGATTATCGTCATGAAAAAAAGTTCGAAAAAATATATCTATCTGTTTGTTGCCATATCGCTTGCGGCCATAGCCGTTGTCTATTGCGGTCGCAACGACTCTCCTCGCGAGTGGGCCGTAAGGACGTTCAACGGTTCTGCGCTCGGCACCGTCTATCAGGTCTCTGTCAAGGGCGAGGTGCCCGATGGCTTGCGTGAAGGGCTCGACTCGCTCTTTCGCGCGGCCGACCTCTCGCTCTCGGTCTTCAATCCCGATTCTCGCCTGAGTCGCATAAACGACAACCGTACCGATACGGCCGACCGCTATATCATCCATTGCCTCGAAACGGCCCGTCGCGTGAGTGAAATGTCCGATGGCATGTATGATGTTACGGTGCGTCCTTTGGCCGCCGCACTCGGTTTTTCGGGTGGCGAGCGTGTGGAGGATGTCAATCTCGATTCGCTCCTGCAACTTGTCGGATACGATAAACTTACGGTGGAGGGGGAGCGGATTGTGAAACAGAGCGAGGGGATGCAGATTGACCTCAACTCCATTGCCAAAGGGGCGGTGGTGGATATGGCGGCCCGACTTTTGGAGCAGATGGGTGTGGAGGAGTATCTGGTCGATATAGGCGGCGAGATATTCTGTCGCGGCACCAATGCCGAGGGGCGCGATTGGGTCATCGGGGTGGAGACCCCCTTTGAGGGCAACTATTCGATGGGCGATTATCTCCATACCACCGTTGCCATATCGGGGGTGGGGCTTGCCACATCGGGCAACTATCGCAATTTCTACACCGACGAGCAGGGCGAGAAGGTGACCCACATTCTCAACCCCAAGACGGGCGAGAATACCTACGGCTCTCTGCTTTCGGCCACCGTGGTGGCCGAAAGTTGCGCTCTGGCCGACGCCTATGGCACGATGTTCATGGCGTTGGGATTCGAACGGGCCGTCGAGGTGGCCGAGCAGCACGACATTGCCGCACTCTTCATCCACGCCTCGGGTGAGGAGATGGATACTTTTGTCACACAGGGCATGAAGAGATATTGGAGCGGCCGATGAGTATGTCACGGTACAGCCGGCAGAGAACGGTTTGACGAATGCTCCAAACGAGGCGACACAAAGACAAATCCGAACAGAAAACAACAAGTTATAGGGCAGAGAGATGAAAAGGGCACTGCTGATGTATAATCCCGATTCGGGAATGAGGGTCTATCGCAACATTCCGTCTGCGGTGTTGTCGTGTTATGCCGAGCGCGGATACGACTTGGTGGTGCATTGTCTGCGTTTTACGGAGGAAGACGCCGCTGCGCTGGCCGACTTTGCACACATGATTGACCATGTGGTGATTTCGGGAGGCGACGGTACGGTCAATTAT
>JAZODY010000234.1:0-4625 GCA_045597245.1 Tidjanibacter sp. | reverse complement strand
TCTTCCTGTCTTCCTGTCTTCCTGTCTTCCTGTCTTTCCGTCGCATAAAGATGTTGCGGCTGTGTGCTTGTCGCTTCGGTCCGATTGCGGAGAGCATAAAAAAAGGTCGGTTTCCGGCAAAGGAAACCGACCTCTGTAATTAGGGTCAATCCGTATCCGATTACTCCTCGGCAGCAGCCTCGGCACTGCGCGATGCGCGGGTGGCCAAGATGTTGCAAATCTGCGACGATGCGGGGTTGAGGATGGTTACGTTCTCGATGTTCAGGTCGCTGCAAGAGATTGCCTTACCCAAACCGAGCTCAGTAATATCGACAACAATCTCGTCGGGCAGATGCTCTGCCAGAGCGCTGATGCGGAGTTTGCGTTTCGAAACGTTCAATTTACCACCGGCTTTAACACCCTCCGAGTTACCCGTAATCTTCACGGGAACCTCAATCGAAACGGGTTTGCCCGGGATAACGCGGAAGAAATCCAAGTGCAGGCAGTAGTCCTTTACGGGGTGGAACTGGGCCTCGCGCAGTACGCCTACCTCTTTGGTGCCCTCGATATCGAATTCCACGATGTACGAGTTGGGAGTGTAGAGCAACTGTTTCAGAGCTTTGGTCTCCACCGAGAAATGAACCTCGCCCTGCTCGCCACCATAGATGATGCAGGGAACCTGCTGGGCGCGACGGATGTCTTTTGCCGATTTTTTACCGAATGAGGTGCGTTTCACACCGTTGAGCTGAATGCTTTTCATTGTCTTGTAAAAGTTTAATTGTTAATAATCTCGGGCGGTACTCAGGCGATGTCACTCAACCTACATCGTCCCCATTGCCGCTTGCGACCGCAAAAGTAGTTATTTTTTGTTGAATAACAACTCTTTCCCCCTCTTTTTTTGATATAAGGGTGTGTTGCCGTCCGACTGTCGCCGGTCTGTTGTTCTATTGCTCCGCCTTGTTCATGTATTCACCCACTATGCGTGCGGCGTCCTGCACAAATTGGGCGCAGTGGCGTTGATGATAGTAGGCGGCGGTGCGCTCCTCGGGTTGGGGGGAGGTCTTCGCGGCCGCGGCAAGTCCCAGAAGTTCGCGGCACACTATGGCACCGTTCTTCTCTCTGAATGCCGCCGCCATCTCCTGCACCACCTTGTAGTTGGCCATCTTTACCTGATTGTCGGGAACCGTGCAGGGTGATATGAAACCTGCGCAGAGAGCCATGCCGCTCACCGTTCCGCACACCTCTCTCAGTCGTCCCATTCCGCCACCGAATGATGCCGAAATCAGAGCCGCCTGCTCCTGTTCCATGCCGAAGAGGTCGGCATAAGCCATGAATACCGATTGGGAGCAGTTATAGCCCTCCATGAAAAAGTCGCGTGCTTTGGCCACGCGTTCCTCGATGTTTACCGTCTGTTTCATTTTTTCTCTCTCTTGTTTTTTGTTTGCGTGTCAATCTGTTGTCGTGGCGTGGCGGCATCGCGATGACTCCTTCCGGTTGTCCTTCTTGATTCCGGCCTCTCTCTGCTGTCCTCTCTCTGCTGTCCTCGGCCTCGGCTTCCCTCCGCTCTCCGCTCTCCGTTCTCCGTTCATCTCGGCCTTGCTCCTTCTAACCGCCGCACCGCCTCTTTCCGGCCGCTCCGAACTGCACTCTCTTCGCTCTTCCTCCCGACCTGTTTCGTTCGTCGGCCGTTAATTATAACTAAAAAAGAGGTCGCTCTCCCTGTTGGGGTTGCGACCTCTTTGTTTTCTCCTTTTGTGACTCTTCGTCCGCAGGCCTTACTCCGCAATGGGATTAACGCTCACGTACGATTTGCCGCATGCTTTCTTGCTGAACGATACGGTGCCGTCAACCAAAGCGAAGAGGGTGTGGTCTTTTCCCATACCTACGTTTTCGCCTGCGTTGTGCACTGTGCCTCTTTGACGAACTATGATGTTGCCTGCTTTGGCAAATTCACCGCCAAACAATTTCACGCCGAGTCGTTTGCTTTCCGACTCACGTCCATTCTTTGAACTGCCGACTCCTTTTTTGTGTGCCATCTCTCTAAATGAATTAAACGTTATGCAACAATGATGTCTTCAACAAGGATTTGGGTAAGATACTGTCTGTGACCGTTCTTAACTCTGTATCCTTTTCTGCGGCGTTTCTTAAACACGATGACTTTGTCGTCTTTGAGGTGTTTGAGAATCTTAGCTTTCACCGAGGCCCCTTCAACAACAGGTGTGCCCACACTTACCTGACCGTCGTTATCCGTCAGCAGGACTTTGTCGAAACTTACCGATGAGTTCTCCTCACCTTTAAGACGGTTTACATACAGTTTGCGACCTTTCTCAGCTTTGAACTGTTTGCCTGCTATTTCAACTATTACGTACATTAATTTGTGAAATGTTGTTAATAAATGTTTCAGCGTGCAAAGATAATAATATTTTTTGCAACAAAACAATACCCCCGCGTAAAAAATCGTCATCTTCCTCTTTTGGCTTGGTTTTTGGGTTGAGTGCAAGTCCGCTCGAAAAGTTGTAAAAGCCTTGTTTTATGAAAAAAATTCTGATTGCCGTTTCCGACGGAGTGCTGGCCGAGATACTGCGCTACACCCTGCGCAACATGACGGTGGAGATTGATACCGTCGATAGCGAGGAGCGTTTCGTGAGCAGTGTGCTGCACAACGACTATGCCGTGGTGCTCACCCAGTTTGCCGCTCCTTTCCTCAACGGATACGACATTGTCAAACGCATCCGCCAGCACTCTCCCCGCAAACCCACCATCTATCTCATCTCCCATGTGGGTAACGAGGCACTCCTGCTCAGCCTCTTCGACAGCGGAGTGGACCAATACATCACCCTGCCGTTGAGTATCACACGTCTGAAACGCAAACTCTCCGCCGACCTGAAACGCAACTCCTTATGACAGCTCTTCTCTGGTTTCTCTTGCTTGTCTCGCTGGTGCTCTTCGCGGCGGCCGCGTTGGTTGTGATTACGGGAATCTACCTGCGTGGCGACGACGATGCGGCTGCCCGCCACCGCTATGTCGCCCTCTTGTGCGAGGCGGTGTTGCAACCGCGCGATGAGACGAACGGTCTGTTGCCCTTTGTGGACGGCAACGATTCGCCCGAAATGCTCGGCAGGCTGATGTGCGATTTTCGTCGTTTGGTGGCCGAATACTCGTTTCGCAAGGTGAGGGAGATTGTCGCCGCCGCCTCGGTGGAGGAGTTTTATCTGGGACGGTTTCTGCGTGGCGGCGGCTATGCCGATGTGGAGAGCCTTTCGGTGTTGGGCTCCATCCCTCTTTCGGCCGAGGGTATGGACGAACTGTTGTGGCGCAGGACCGACAATCGGCTTGCGGGGTTGCAGGCCGCCATGTTGCGACTCAATTCCGAGCCGGAGCGGATGCTCGACATCATCGCATCTCACGATGACCTCACTCCGCACATGGCGGCCCGCATCGCCCAGCATGCCGCCCCCGACCGACTGCGGCTCGATTGGGCCGCCTGCCTCGCTTCACGCAACGACAATCTTCGTCTTCTGGGACTATCTCTGGCGGGACTTTATCGCATCGATGCGGCAGGAGAGAGTGTGTGCGAACTCTTTGCCGACTCATCGCCACGCGTGGCGCATGCCGCTCTGCATTGTGCCGTACTGCTCAACCTGCCGCTCGACGACGGGTTGGAACGTCATGTGCGTTCGCTCTCGGAGCAACAGCGTCGTGCGGCCTATCGCATGTTTGTGCGTAACGGCTATTCGCGTCGTGTGATGAGGCGGTTCGAGGTCTATGAGCGGGGCTTGGACAGCGGGTTGGACGAGTATATAGGAAACGGACTGAATGTGCGCAGCCGTATCTTGGGGCGCGAAAAGGTTGAGGTATGACGACGTTCATGGGGACTCTTCTCGGGGCGGCCTGCATCTGTTGGGTCGTTGCTCTCACCGTCGGCGTGGTGTGGGGTGCGGTGCGCATGCTTCGCGACGAGGAGCACCGCAGTGCCGCCATGACCGCCGACACCACGGTCGGTAATCCTTTGGCCGAGCGTGGAATTTCGCTCCTTGTGTGCGGTTTCGGCGGGCTGGACGATGTGGCACGACGGCTCTCTTCCGACTATCTTTTCTATGAGGTGGTGGTGATTTGCGATGCGTGTCGCAGCGAGAACTTCGACCTCCTGCTCAGTCGCTACTCCATGATGAAGGTGGAGTATTGCCCCTCCGAACGTGACCGATGCGGCAGTGTGAGGGCGGTCTATCGGTCGCGAGAGCGCCGCTACAAGCGGCTTGTGGTGGTGGACCACTACGGAATCGGGCCGGACGAGATGTTCAACAGCGGGCTCGCTGTCGCCTCCTACGACCATGTGATTCCCCTGCCGGCCCGCTTGGAACTCCATCCCGAGGCTCTGATGCTCTTCAATTCGGCTCTTGGCGAGGCCGATGTCGCACCCGATGAGGATGTGATTGTGGAGGGTGCTGTGGAGCGTATTACGGGGAGAGGAGCCTTTGCCGCGGTGGGCGATGCGTTGGATAATGCAAGACGAGATGCGGGGCTGAGAGGCGTGGGCGACGACTCTCGGCGGGTGACGATGTTCAGACGCGACGGTGTGGCGGCCGCGGGAGGATTTGTGATGCGCGGCCGAAAGGCCGTTTGCCGAAGCGATTACCGCGGCCGCC
>JAZODY010000233.1:0-2944 GCA_045597245.1 Tidjanibacter sp. | reverse complement strand
CAGCCAGACAAACCCATATGCCAGCATGTGCATCACCACCCTATCCTTATCGAACGGAAATGTAAACACGAACATCACAAATCCCACGACGGTGGTGAGCACAATGATAACCAACGCCACTACACCGTAACACAACGTACCTAATAATCTCATAACTTTCTCCATCTGTTTCACTTCGCCGCCACTCTGCAAAGGTATCCGTACCACCTGTCTTAACACGTCAGTCCACACCTGAAAATCACGAAACCTTTCAAATCGGGCATACAATTCTGAATCTGCAATAATAGCAATTAAATCATGGATTTTTTCATTTTCCGGCACGAAATTATCAACAATTTTTCAAAAATCCGTCTATTTCGACACGACAAAACCTCTTGTCGGGCACCAATTGTAGGTTCAAACAAAATGACTATCTTTGCAAGCGGAACAAATAACAGTTTTGAAGCAATGAAAGCATATGTATTTCCGGGACAAGGCGCCCAATTTAGTGGAATGGGAAAAGAGTTGTATGAAGCATCACCGATTGCCAAAGAGCTCTTCGATAAGGCAGATGAGATTTTGGGTTTCAAAATCACGGACATCATGTTCGGCGGAAGCGACGAAGAACTCAAACAGACAAAAGTGACTCAACCCGCAATATTTCTTCACTCCGTCATCCTCGCCAAATGTCTTGGCGATGAGTTCAAACCCGACATGACAGCCGGTCATTCGCTGGGTGAGTTCAGCGCATTGACAGCAGCCGATGCTCTTGAATTTGAAGATGCGCTGCGTCTTGTCTCCATGCGAGCACAAGCCATGCAGAAGGCCTGCGAGGCCAACCCCTCATCAATGGCCGCCATCATAGGACTGAGCAACGAAATCATCGAACAGGTATGTGACCAGACCGAAGGTGTGGTGGTTGCAGCCAATTACAACTGCCCGGGTCAGGTAGTGATATCGGGAGCAGACGAGAGTGTGGACAAGGCATGCGAGGCATTAAAGGCTGCCGGAGCCAAACGCGCAATGAAGCTGAACGTAAGCGGCGCCTTTCACTCCCCTATAATGGAGCCGGCAAGAGCCGAACTCGAAAAAGCCATTGAAAACACGCCGTTCAAGGCTCCGATATGCCCCGTATATCAGAATGTGGATGCCAAACCCCACACCGACCCTGCCGAAATAAAAGCCAATCTCATAGCCCAACTCACCTCTCCGGTACGTTGGACCCAGACCGTGCAGAACATGGTTGCCGACGGCGCAAAGAGTTTCGAAGAACTCGGCCCGGGAAAGGTATTGCAGGGTCTCATAGTCAAAACGGCACAAGGCCTTGAATTGGTTTCGCGCCAGACGCTCGAATAACAAGACACGAGAAACTCTCATAACAACAAAAAGGACTGCTCTCACAGCGGTCCTTTTTGTTTTACCCACGAACAGGCTCAGACATCCCCCCTGCCGACACGGTTCGGATTCATGAATATACCTCTCGTCTCCATTATATGATTAAATGAGCAGACACCGATTGAGCATGATGCGTAAAAATATTCGGCAATGCCCGTCGATTCATATGACAGGCGGCATTTATATACTATTTGCCCAAAACAGCAGATGTTTCAAACAGGGAAACATTAATGTCGGATATTTCCGACAGCTCTTTTTAATATTTTTTAATTATGCGATTTACGATTCATAAACATCTTCGACACGACCGGCCGAATATTCTTGGGTTAAACATCGGTTTTTCACACCTTTACACCTCGCCATACGCTCCGCCGGCAGACAAACACACCGCAATAAAGAACAGCCCCGACAACGTCAAAAACGCACACAGAAGACCTGACAAACAACCTTAACAAATTGGTGATAATTTTAACCGTCGGGGTAAAATTTGAGATATTTTTAAATATTTCTAATATTTTTTCAAAAATCACATCGACTTACCGCCAAATTAACCTATCTTTGTGGAGAGTTGTCAAAATATTTGCTTAACTAAACGAAAAAACATGGCCTTACTCAAAGATTTTTTCAACCTGCAAGACACCGAAACATCAAAGGTGAAAGGCGTATCGCATAAAAACCTGCTGATAAAGAGGGAAATCATCGCCTACATGGCTGTGAACGGGGAGTGTACTCTCGCCGAGCTGACCAAACAACTGCACATCAGCGTGCCAACAATCACCAAATTGGTGAACGAACTTGTGGAGGAAGACATAGTGATTGACAACGGCAAGATAGAGACCTCGGGAGGCCGACGTCCCAACATCTTCGGTTTGGCAAACACGGCAATATATTTCTGCGGTGTGGACATTGGCAGAGACAACATCCGCTTTGTGATGACCGACCTGAAAAACAACTCGATTCTTTCGAAAGTGGACAACTCTTTCGAACTTACCGACAATACGTATTGTTTCAATACGATATGCACCAAAATCAATGACTTTGTGGACAACTGCGGCATAGAGCGCAACAAGATTCTGAGCATGGGAGTGTGTATTGCCGGAAGGGTGAATCCGATGACGGGTCGCAGTTACATGTATTTCACCTCGTCAAACGAGTCGTTACGCGAAGCATTGGAGACACAGATAGGAATAAACGTACTGCTTGAAAACGACACAAGGGCCCGTTGTTATGCCGAGTTTTTCTCCGAGGGGGCAAAGGCCGAGAACAATGTAATATATCTGCATCTGGGTCGAGGTGTTGCCATCGGAATTGTGATGGACGGAAAGTTATATTACGGCAAGTCGGGATTTGCTGGCGAGTTCGGCCACACGCCATTTTTCAACAACGAAATTATCTGCGGATGCGGCAAGAAGGGTTGCCTTGAAACCGAGGTGTCGGGTATTGCGATTGAGAACAAGATAATAAAACAGATAGAGAAAGGGGTCAATACCATATTGAGAGAGAAGTACGATGCCGGCGAGTTGATTCACATCGACGACATCATAGCAGCCGCCAAGAACGACGACAACCT
>JAZODY010000232.1:0-6792 GCA_045597245.1 Tidjanibacter sp. | reverse complement strand
CCCAAAAAACAAAGAAAACCTGCCTAATAAAACTTGTTAGACAGGCTCTTGAATACTCTATTCCGTTTCTCTTACTTAATCATATCGAAATGAGTGTAGGGAATCAACACCTCCGGAATTTTAATTCCCTCCTCGGTCTGGTTGTTTTCGAGCAGTGCGGCCACAATGCGCGGCAGAGCCAAAGAACTGCCGTTGAGAGTGTGGCAGAGTTGGGTTTTTTTATCGGCACCTTTGAAACGAACTTTCAGGCGATTGGCTTGGAATGTCTCGAAATTGGATACCGAAGATACCTCCAACCAACGTTTCTGCGCCGCCGAATATACCTCGAAATCATAGGTCAGAGCCGACGTGAAACTCATGTCTCCTCCGCATAAGCGCAGGATTCGATAGGGCAGGCCAAGACCTTTCACCAATGTCTCCACATGTGCAACCATCTCGTCCAATGCCTCGTATGAAGTGTCGGGATGATTTATGCGGACTATTTCCACTTTGTCGAACTGGTGAAGACGATTCAAGCCGCGTACATCTTTGCCGTAGCTTCCTGCCTCACGACGGAAACAGGGCGTATATGCCGTGAGTTTTATGGGCAGTTGTTTTTCGTCCACAATGACATCGCGATAAATGTTGGTCACCGGAACCTCTGCCGTAGGTATCATGTAGAAATTGTCTGCGGTGGCATGATACATCTGTCCCTCCTTGTCGGGCAACTGTCCCGTTGCGAATCCCGAGGCCTCATTCACCATGATGGGCGGCATTACCTCCGTATAACCTGCCCCCGTGTTCTGGTCGAGGAAATAGGTTATCAATGCGCGTTGCAGCGCGGCGCCTTTGGCCTTGTAAACGGGGAAGCCTGCTCCGGTCAGTTTTACTCCCAGCTCAAAGTCGATTATGTCATACTTGGCCGCCAACTCCCAATGAGGCAATGCGCCTTCTCCCAATTCGGGAATTATGCCCTCCTGTTTCACAACCACATTGTCCTCGGCGGTTTTGCCATGCGGAACTATGTCGGCAGGGAAATTGGGGAGTGAAACTATTACGGCGTTCAATTCATCCACCGTTGATTTCAACTGCTCCTCGGTTGCTTTCGACTTCTCTTTCAGAGCTGCCGTTCTTTGTTTGGCTGCCTCGCCCTCTTCGCGTTTGCCCTGAGCGAGAAGCGCTCCTATTTGTTTTGCTATCGTATTCTGCTCGGCGAGCAGTTTGTCCAATTTCTGTTGCAGTTCTTTACGCAGGTCATCGAGTTTTTCGATTTTTTCCACTGCCTCTGTCGCATCCACGCCTTTGACGGCAAGTCTTTCGAGTGTGAAAGCTTTGTTTTCTCTGATTTGCTTTAATGTGAGCATAAACTTTACGTTTGGTGAATTATCTGCGCAAATATACCTCTTTTTTTTTACCTTTGCACCCATTAACGTGGTTTAATATATGACAAGTAGGATTTTTTTGATTCTTTCCATTCTGGCATCTGCTGTTTCCTGCGGTGGCGGACGTTCGCTTTCCGAGGCGGCAAACGGTGCGACCGAGGAGGTTGTTGCGCAAAAAAGAGTTGTGGCTCCCCCCCGACGTTACACATATCGGGTCGTGAATGAGTATCCTCACTCCATCGCCGCCTACACGCAGGGACTTGTGTGGCATCAGGGGGTGTTGTATGAGGGTACGGGGCAGCATGGAGAGTCCTGCCTGAGAGTGACGACCCTCGACGGCGGGGAGATTAAATCGTTGCCGCTCGAACGTCAGTTTTTCGGCGAGGGTATCTGTGTGTTGAACGACAGAATTTATCAACTTACTTGGACCTCGGGGCAGGCCTTCGTCTATGACCTCGACTCATTCCGCACACGTGCCATCTTCCGTTATCAGGGCGAAGGGTGGGGCCTCACGACCGACGGCGAAAAATTATATATGAGTGACGGAACAGACCAAATAACGGTCCGCAATCCCGATAATTTCAGAGTGGAGCGCACAATCAGTGTGGCTGATGATTCAGGTGCGGTGCGTTATCTTAACGAATTAGAGTGGATTGACGGTCGCATTTGGGCCAATGTGTATACCACAGATGAAATAGTGATAATCGACCCTGCGAGCGGCGATGTCGTTGCTGAGGTCAATCTTGCCGGTTTGCAGGCAGAAGAGGATAAAACGGTGCGTACCGACGTGCTTAACGGAATAGCTTATGATGCTGAGACAGGACGTATCTTTGTCACAGGAAAATATTGGAACAAACTTTACGAGATAGAACTCGAAACGGTGTCGCCGGAAGAGATGGAGTAAGTGCATGCGAGAGAGTGAAGGAGGGACATGTGAAGAGTATAAGAACAGAGCAAAAATGATAAAGAGAGATATACGAGAAATCCTCAAAGAGCGAATCTTGTTGCTCGATGGAGGACTTGGCACGATGATACAGACATTCGGATTGGAGGAGTCCGACTACCGCGGAGAGAGATTTGCGGGGTGGAATTGCGACCTAAAAGGATGTAATGACCTTCTTGTGCTTACACGTCCCGATGTGATTAGGGATATACATGGGCAATATTTGCGTGCCGGAGCCGATATAATCACCACCGACAGTTTCAATGCCAATGCCGTTTCGATGTCGGACTACAAGATGGAGGAGTTTGTGTATGAGATGGCCCGAGAGGCGGCTCGTTTGGCTCGTGAGAGTGCCGATGAGTTTACGTTGCGCAATCCGGCCAAACCGCGTTTCGTTGCCGGTTCGGTGGGCCCCACAAACAATACGGCGTCGATGTCTGCCGATGTGGACGACCCCGAGGCACGCGGTGTCGATTTCGACACTTTGGTGGCCGCATACTCGGTCGAGATGGAAGGATTGATGGACGGAGGTGCCGATTTGTTTATAATAGAGACCTGTTTCGATACACTTAATTGTAAGGCGGCTCTCTTTGCGGCCGAGCAACTTTTTGAGAAGAGGACGGTTCGTTTGCCGATTATCGTGTCGGGAACGCTTACCAACAGCGGAAGAATGCTTGCCGGTCAGTCGGTGGAGGCATTTTATGCCTCGGTGGAACATGCCGGACCTCTGGCCGTGAGTTTGAATTGTTCGTTCGGTGCAAGACAACTGATGCCCTATTTAAGACAGTTGGCGGAGGTGTCGAAGTATCCGGTTGCAGTATATCCCAATGCTGGTCTGCCTAATCTTTCGGGAGGTTATGACGAGACGCCGGCAATGATGGCGGCCGATGTGGAGGAGTATTTGAAGGAGGGGTTGGTAAACATCGTAGGCGGTTGCTGCGGTACCACTCCCTTGCATATTGCCGAGTTTGCGAAGGTTGTGAAGAGGTATGAGCCGCGTAAAGTTGATACATCGTCACCGACCGAGAGTTCGTTCAGCGGACTCGACCGACTGGTGGTGACGCGTGAATCCAATTTTATCAATATCGGAGAGCGAACAAATGTGTCGGGGTCGGCCAAATTTGCCCGTCTTATCCGTGAGGAGCGTTTCGACGAGGCATTGTCGGTGGCCCGCAATCAGGTGGAGAACGGAGCCCAGATTGTGGATGTGTGTTTCGACGACGGCATGATTGACGGAAAGAGGGCCATGCGTCGTTTCTTGAATCTGGCCCCTTCGGAGCCCGATATCGCCAAAGTGCCATTCATGATTGACTCATCGTCTTGGGACGTATTGGAGGAGGGACTTAAATGTGTGCAAGGCAAGAGTATAGTAAATTCCATCTCTCTCAAAGAGGGCGAGGAGGAGTTTGTGCGCAGGGCCCGATTGATAAAGAGATATGGTGCGTCTGTGGTGGTTATGTTGTTTGATGAGAGAGGGCAGGCCGACACTTATGAACGCAAAATTGAGGTTGCCGGAAGGGCTTATGGCATATTGACGGAGATGGGTTTTGCACCGAATGATATCATCTTCGACCCCAATGTGTTGGCAGTTGCAACCGGTATCGAGGCACACAACAGATACGGAATCGATTTCATAAAGGCGTGCGAGTGGATTGGCACAAATCTGCCGGGGGTTAATATCAGTGGCGGTGTGAGCAATCTTTCGTTCGCATTCAGGGGAATCAACAAGGTGCGTCAGGCTCTGCACTCGGTCTTTCTGTATCATGCCATCAGGGCGGGAATGAATATGGGCATCGTGAATCCGGCGATGGTAACCATGTATGACGATATAGAACCGGAACTTTTGAAACTCACTTCGGATGTGGTGCTGGCCTCGGATGAAGAGGCAGGAGACAGATTGGCTCAATATGCCCAGCGTTTGAAGGAACAAGAGAGCGGGGTGGCGATGCAGAGTGATGGCGCGAAGGTGGAACAATGGCGACAGAAGAGCCCGAAGGAACGTATTGCCCATGCCATGTTGAAGGGTGTTGCGGAGTATATGGAGGAGGATGTGATGGCTGCCTACAATGAGTTGGGCGACCCGTTGGCCGTCATCGACAATTGTTTCATGCCGGCCATGACACAGGTCGGCGAATTGTTCGGTAGCGGAAAGATGTTTCTGCCGCAGGTGGTCAAGAGCGCAAGGGTTATGAAGTGCGGAGTGGGTGTGCTGACCCCGATGATAGAGAACAATCAGGCGGGAAACAACTCTTCCGGCAGAGTGGTGCTGGC
The DNA here is from genome assembly GCA_045597245.1 of Tidjanibacter sp. Lineage (GTDB taxonomy): Bacteria > Bacteroidota > Bacteroidia > Bacteroidales > Rikenellaceae > Tidjanibacter. The sequence goes on along the minus strand of JAZODY010000232.1, from coordinate 2,217 downwards.
CACGGTGAAGGGCGATGTGCACGATATAGGGAAAAACATCGTGTCGGTGGTGATGAGTTGCAACGGATATGAGATACACGACCTCGGAGTGATGGTGGATGCAGAGAAGATTGCCGACGAGGTGCAGAGATTGCGGGCCGATGCAGTGGGACTGAGCGGTTTGATAACCCCTTCTTTGGAGGAGATGATAAAGGTGGTGAAGGAGTTTAAGAAGAGGGGAATGAGTGTTCCCGTCATGATAGGAGGTGCCACCACATCGCCTTTACATACAGCTGTGAAGATTGCGCCGTGTTATTCGGGTGCGGTGATTCATGGACGCGATGCGTCGGATGCGGTCGCCATTCTCAACGGTGTTTTGGGTGAGGATTCGGAGGCCTATTTAGAACGGGTGAGAAGGCGACAGGCCGAGTTGCGAGAGCAGTATGGTTCGGGCCGTAAGGAGGAGATGAAGAGTTTTGCACAGGCAACGGCAGATAGAGAGGTCAAGAGTGAAGACAGAGTTGTTAGACCTCGTCGTACGGGGGGTGAGCTGCTTGAAGGTTATACGGTGGCAAGGCTCAGACCTTATATCGATTGGAGTTTCTTTTTCAATGCGTGGGGAGTGAAAGGACGTTTCCCCGAGTTGTTGGAGAGTGCCGAGAAAGGAGAACAGGCCCGTAAACTTTATGAGGAGGCCAATGCCATGCTCGACAGAATGGAGCGTGAGGAGTTGCTGAACCCTTGTGGCGTGGTCGGAATTTTCGAGGCAGAGGGCAAGGTGAACGATATATGGATTAAGGGTGAGAACGACAAGATGGTCAGGTTGGCACAGTTGAGAAATCAGACCGACAAGGAGAGTCGTTCGTTGGCCGATTATGTCGCAAAGAACGACTATGTGTGTCTGTTTGCGCTGAGTGCCGGAGTGGGATTGGCCGATTTTGTGGAAAAATGCAAGGCGGAGAACAACGATTATGATGCCATAATGGCCAAGTTGCTGGCCGACAGACTTACCGAAGCTTTTGCACAGGTGGCAGGTATGGATGTAAGGCGCGACATGTGGGGGTATGAGCAGGGTGATATGCCAAGTGTGCAGAGTGTGGTGGCCGACCGTTTTGCAGGAGTGCGCATGGCTTTCGGCTATCCGTCGTGTCCCGACCATTCTCTCAAACGCGATGTGTTCGATTTGCTCGATGTAGAGGCCCGACTGCCCCTGCGTCTTACGGAGAACTATATGATTACCCCGGGCGAGTCGATATGCGGAATCATTTTGGCCGATGAACGTGCAAGGTATTTTGATGTGGGACGCATTGACGAAGAACAACTCTCTGATTATGCGGCACGCAGAGGGATGTCGGCTGAGGAGATAAAAAGATTGATTCCCAATAATCTGTAAAAAGAGAATGCTTACACGTAACGAAATATTGTTTGTGCGTTCTCTGACCGATAGGGCCGCTCGCGAGAGAGAGGGGCTTTTCGTTGTGGAGGGCGATAAGATGGTGGGTGAATTGTTGCAGTCGGAGATGAAGGTGGAGAGGGTCTTTACCACCTCAAAAAGCAGGATAAAACATTCTGTCGCGGAGGTTGTGAGCGAGAAGGAGATGGAACGTATGAGTTCTTTGAAAAACCCTTCGGATTCGTTGGCTTTGGTACGTCTGCCCGACAGGGAGTTTGAAATTGGTTCAGGAGAGCTTGTCATTGCGTTGGACAGGGTGCAGGACCCCGGCAATCTCGGCACCATAGTGAGAATGGCCGATTGGTTCGGGGTGCGAAATATAATTGCATCGGTCGATACGGTGGATTGTTTCAACAGAAAGGTTGTGCAATCCACTATGGGGGCATTGTTCAGGGTGAAGGTGCATTATGGAAATCTTCCACAGATGCTTGCGGAGTTGCGTCGCGGCGGCCGTAAGATTTACGGCACCATGTTGGAGGGGGGAGAGAGTCTTTACGATAAGGAGCTTGACAACAACGCCGTCTTGGTTATGGGTAGCGAAGGGCAGGGTATTTCGCGAGAGGTGGCCGAACAACTGACCGAGCGCTTGTTTATTCCGCCATATCCGGTGGATGGGTGTGCGTGTGAGTCGTTGAACGTGGCGGTTGCCACAGCGGTGGCGTGTGCCGAGTTCAGGCGTCAGGCAGGCGAGAGAGATAAAAATTAGTTTAACAGACCGAAACTTAAAAAAACTAAATAATTGACAATGGAGAAAAAAAGAGGTTCGTTCGGCAGTCGGTTCGGAG
>JAZODY010000231.1:0-8955 GCA_045597245.1 Tidjanibacter sp. | reverse complement strand
GAGCATCTTCTCGGCTTGGGCATAGAGCCCTTTGTCGAAGAGGATGTTGGCGAAGTCGGTCAGCTCCTTTATCTGCAAGGTGGCCGAGTGCTGTGCGTTCAACATGCGGAGGCTCTTCATGATTTGTTTGTGAAGATGGGCCTTCATGTTGGGCAGTTGTTGCTTGGTTATGCCTTTACATCGTTGCAAAATGGCGCTCTGGTCATATTTTTCAAGACGGTCGATGCAGTCGAACAGGGCAATGAACTTGGCGTCGGAGTTGCCTCCGAGTCGTTGAGCATAGAGCTTGAAGTTTCGCTTTTCGGCCTTGTTCAGTGACTTTATCAACAGAAAAAGGTTGTCTTGTTTTTCGCTTGCCGCCATCGTTATCTACAAATATTGGTCAATATACAAAGATACTCTTTTTTTCAGAAGAAGAGTATCTTTTCCCGTTTTTTGAATCTGTTGCCGATACGGCTCCGAAGAGTGCATCAAAGATATTGGTCTATGCCCTGCCGACAACGCACAACGCCCTTCTCGGATTGTGTCCTACAATAGTCCAGATTGGCGGCATGGGTCTGGTCCTGACTTTCTCTTTCGTGGTGCCACAAGTGGAATATGATGCCCGCAAAGCGCAGTGCCCTCTTTCTGCAACCGGCCCGATACAGGCGCAGAGCCAAATCGTCATCCTCGGCTCCCCAGCCCTCATAGTGTTCGTCGTAGCCGTTGATACGTATGAAATCATCTCTCCAAAACGACATGTTGCAACCCTGACCGGAGATTACGTTGCGTTTGAATCGCGGAGCGAGTATTTTCGACAACGGAATACAGCGTATGGCGCACTCTTTTTTCTTCTCTATGGCCGACGAAAAGAACCTTATGGGCCTATGGGGGGGGGATTTGGCGGCGCATATCTGCTCGGTGGCCTCTTTGCTGAGCCTTACGCGGGTACCTTTGATGAAGGCCGCGGGCCTTGCGGCTACGATGTGGTCGGCGACAAAGTGGGGATGAAGAATCAGGTCTCCGTCAATCTGAATGATGTAGTCGCCGGTTGCACGTGCTATGCTTTTGTTTCTTATCATTGCCAAACGGAATCCCTTGTCCTCATGCCAAACATGAATCAGCGGTATCGGAAAGCGAGCCTGAAACTCCTTTATGACGTCGATGGTCTCTTGTGCGGAGCCGTCGTCGCCGATGATTACCTCGTCGGGCAGGCGGTGAAGACGCAGAATACTCTCCAATGTCACAGCCAGAGCGTCGGGGCGATTGTAGGTGGAAACGATTAAACTGACTTTCATTGTAAATTTCTGTTTTTTCTCTCTCCCAAAAATAACCAAAAGCCGCCTATTCTGCAATGCGATATGCAGGATAATGGATTGTTTTTTTGTTTTCCGGCCTAATTGTGGCGTATGTCTGCAAATATTCCCTAAAAAAGATGTATCTTTGAAATTGGATTCATGTGGCCTTGCCTTATGTGTGGCGGGGATGAGCGTGAGACTTTGTGGGCAGAGGTGCATGATGCGGGCTCTGTGGAGTACAACGAGAGAAGAACGAAAGAGACCAAAATAAAAACCCAAATTTATCGAATTATGAAAAACAAACTTAATCTTTTGACATTGTTTGCCACATTGCTTTTTGCGGCTTGCTCGTCGCCCGTCGATGATGCCAACCAGCGCGTGAAGTACAATTTCAATCCCGATTGGCTGCTCTATGTGGGCGAGGCCGAAGGCGCCGAGGCCGTCGAGTTCGACGACTCTCAGTGGCAGGCCATCACGTTGCCCCATGCCTACAACGAGAGCGACGCATTCCACAAACCCATCCACATGCACACCACAGGTATTTCGTGGTACAGAAAACACTTCAAGGTGCCTGCCGAGAATCAAGGCAAGAAGATTTTCATCGAGTTTGAGGGTGCCCGTTTCGGTGCCGACATCTGGCTCAACGGCAAGCATGTGGGATTCCATGAGAACGGTGTCATGGCATTCGGTTTCGATGTAACCGACCTTATCGACTTCGGTGGCGAGAACGTGATTGCCGTCAGGACCGATAACCGCTGGGACTATCAGGAGCGTGCAACTGCCACCTCATATCAGTGGAACAACATCAATTTCAACGCCAACTACGGCGGTCTGCCCAAGAATGTCTATATGCACGTGACCGACAAACTCTATCAGACCCTGCCGCTCTACTCCAATCTGGGTACCACCGGTACCTATGTCTACGCCAGCGACATCGACATCGACTCCAAGAGTGCGGTAATCAATGCCGAGGCCGAGGTGAAGAACGAGAGCGAGAGCGACAAACAGGTGAGCATGGATATGGTCATCGAGGATATGGACGGCAAAATCATCAAGACCGTCAAGGGTTCGCCCGTAACCGTTGCTGCCGGTGAAACCGCCACTCTCAAAGTGGCCGACAAGGTGAAGAATCTCGAATTTTGGAGCTGGGGCTACGGCTATCTTTATAATGTATATACCAAATTGGCTGTGGACGGAGCTTATACCGACGTGGTAAAGACCCGCACAGGTTTCCGCAAGACGCAGTTCGGTCAGGGTATGTTCTGGCTCAACGACCGCGTGTTGCAGCTCAAAGGTTATGCACAGCGCACCAGCAACGAGTGGCCCTCGGTGGGTATGTCGGTGCCGGCATGGTTGAGCGATTTCAGCAACCGCATGGTTGTGGAAGGAAACGGCAACTTGGTCCGCTGGATGCATGTGACGCCGTGGAAGCAGGATGTGGAGTCGTGCGACCGCGTGGGTCTTATTCAGGCCATGCCCGCGGGAGATGCCGAGAGAGATGTTCAGGGTCGTCAGTGGGAGCAGCGCAAGCTCCTGATGCGAGACGCCATCATCTACAACCGCAACAATCCGAGTATCATCTTCTATGAGTGCGGCAACGAGTCTATCTCGCAGGAGCACATGGCGGAGATGATAGAGATTCGCAATCAGTATGACCCCAACGGCGGCCGCGCAATAGGTTCGCGAGAGATGCTCGACATCGACAACGCCGAGTGGGGCGGCGAGATGCTCTATATCAACAAGAGTGCGAAGCATCCCATGTGGGCAACAGAGTATTGCCGCGATGAGGGTCTGCGCAAATATTGGGACAACTACTCCTATCCTTTCCATCCCGACGGATACGGACCGCTGTACAGAAATGCTCCGGCTCCCGAGTATAACCACAACATGGACTCCTATACAACCCAGATGGTGGAGCGTTGGAACGACTACTATGAGGTGCGCCCCGGAACGGGTAAGCGCGTCAGCTCGGGCGGTGTGAATATCGTCTTTGCCGATACCAATACCCATTATCGCGGTGCGGAGAACTATCGTCGCAGCGGCGAGGTGGATGCAATGCGAATCCCGAAGGATGCCTATTTTGCCCATAAACTCATGTGGGATTGCTGGGTGGATGCAAACGAGGTCTTCGATACCTATATCGTGGGCCATTGGAACTATGCTCCCGAAGTGGTGAAAGATACCTATGTCGTTTCCAACGGCGAGCAGGTGGAACTCTTTGTCAATGGCAAGAGCCTCGGCATGGGTGAGCGCAGCCACACTTTCCTGTTCTGTTTCCCCGCGGTGCAGTGGGAGGCAGGTACCATTGAGGCGGTGAGCTACGATGCCGACGGCAAGGAGCTGAGCCGTACTTCGAAAAAGACCGCAGGTGAGCCCGTGGCCATCACGCTCAAAGCCTTTACGGCTCCCGACGGCTTCAAGGCCGACGGTGCCGACATGGCTCTTTTGGAGTTTGAGGTTGTGGATGCCGAGGGCAACAGATGTCCGTTGGCCAACGACATGATTAACTTTACGGTTGAGGGAGAAGTTGAGTGGCGAGGCGGTATCGCGCAGGGTCCCGACAATCATATTCTCTATAAGAACATCCCTGTGGAGTGCGGTATCAACCGTGTGTTGGTGCGTTCCACCACCACGGCCGGCGACATCAGGATTGTTGCCGAGGCCGAAGGTCTGAAATCGGCCGAGATGGCTTTGAAGACCGTTCCGTTTGAGAACATCGACGGACTGAGCACATATATCAGCGGTGAACACCAGCCCTCTTATCTGGGTCGTGGCGCAACGCCCAAAGGCGCATCATATACCGTTAAACGTATATCGGTGGATGTGGCGTCGGCAGAGGCCAATGACAATCAGGATGAGATTGCCAACACTTGGGACGACAACGAACTTTCGGATTGGTCGGCAGCAGATGGTGCAGTGACCTATACGCTGGCTCGCAAGGCCAAGATTGCGGAAATCGACATCAAGGCCTCTGTACGTCGTCTGGAAACCAACACCTATGCAGTTGAAATCGACGGTCAGGAGGTGTGGAGAGGCAAACTGACACGCAGCAACGGATATGTGAACAACATCAAGTTTGAGCCTACGGAGGGTAGCAAGGTTACCTTCAAGTTGGTTGAGTGTGACCCCACTGTGCCCAGAGTTCCCACCCGCAAGGTGTTTGAGTTGGCCGGCACCAATGTGGCCGACTTCCCCGAGGCATCACCTACCGATGCTACCAACCCCAACAATGTGAGAGGTTTCGGCAATCTGGGTGTTACCAACAATACTCCTGCCGTAATCAACAATGCAACGGCAGCCGCTCCGCAACCCGAGGCGCCCAGATGGAACGTTTGGGGCATTGTGGAGATAGAGTTCTACGAGTTGCCCGAGTAGTGTGAGGCACGAAGATAACAATATGTAAGACGGTTTCGCCGCGGTCTTCACTGCGAAGACCGCGGCGAGGCGGCTTTCGGGGGATATAAATTCCCGAGGCACAAATACATGGGAGTGATGAAAAATCGAGTGACAGTTAAGGTGTTGAGATTGATGACGGTCATGATTGCCGTCGTGTCGCTTGCAGCGTGCAACAAGTTGGATATATCGGACCACGAGATAAAGTTTCCCTCTTCGGGCGGCGAGAAGAGTTTCAGTGTGTCGTCCGATGTTCGATTTGTGGGGCTGAAAGACCTTGTGACACATGCGTTTCTCGTCATGAATGCCGAGGAGGATTGGATGCGTTATCCGTTCAGTGTGGAGGGCGAATGGTTTGTCATCGAGCGTGTGGATGCCGAGACCTTCACCATCTCCGCCGAGCCCAACAGAGAGAGCGGCACAAGGGGCTTCTTCATCTATTTGGAGGACGAGAGTTTATATGACGAGATAACCGTCTATCAGAAAGGAAATTGAACCTGCGACAACAAATACGGCTCCGCTCCGTGGAGGCAGTAAGAAAACAAAAAAACAAAGCAAAGACAGTGGCCATCATACAAAATTTCAATCCCAAGATGTTTTTCTCCCGCAAGCGTGGAGAGAAACCCGTAACCGTTGAGGGCAGATGGATATTGACCGATTTCAAGTGGGTGCATACCGACCGTGTGAACAATATTACCGATGGCGGTTATGCAAGTTTCTCGATGTACGATTCGGAGTACTACATGAAGTTCAGTCAGGGTTTCCACTGTTTGTTGCATGTGCCCGCCAGTGCTGTGTTTGAGGATGATACGGAGGTCATGGGACGTTATTCGTTCAATCTAAACAAGAGCGAACTCTCGATAAGGCTCGACAACCAGACTGCGAGATTTTCGGTGCTTTGCCTGACTCAGGAGACCATGCAACTCTATTGGACCGATGGCGAGAAGGAACTCACCATGGAGGAATTTTTTATATTTACCCGCAAGTAGCGGTGACGGAAATGATAAAAGCCCCGATTTGCACGTGCAAATCGGGGCTTTTATCATATTGTTTCGGGCTTGGCCGGATGCTCTCCGTCGCCCGATGTTTTCAGTTTTTCGCTACTCCATCGACGAGGAGGGGCTCTCAATACCCAAAATCCTGTCGAGCGAGGAGTAGATGTCCTCTCGCAGATTGCGCAATCTGGCGATGCGGGGTGCAAACTTCTGCGAACGGTATCTTATCATGCCTCTGCAACGGTAGAACCAACGCATGTAGTACCACGTGAAGAGCAACGCCAACGGGCAGAATACAAGGTAGCCCAGTGCAATGTAGAACTTAGTGGTAAAACACAACACAATGAACGGTATGATGTAGAAGAGCGGAACGGTGATGAATACCGACACTCCGATGTTGAACGAACTGAAAAACATGTGGTCCTTAATCATCTTGGCCTTGAACAACTCCGGAACCAGATACATGAGCAGATTGGGAATTATGCATACCAAGAATAGAGGCAACAATGCAATGAGCATCAATACGTTGAGCACAACGCGAAAGAACGACGGTTGTTTGTCGAAAATCCAGTCGCGAATCTTCATGTCCTTTATCTCGTCGCGCAGGGTAATGACATCGTTGTAGAGATTCTTCATCTTTTCGGGATACTTCTCGCGTGCAGCCAAGAGCCGCTGTGCGAGGGTCTTGTCGGCATGCAGTTTCTGGGGCAGGATATTTGCCTGACAATCGTTTTGCTCGGCAAAGCGACGTCCATAGTTGCTTTCTCGCAGGAAGTCGATAGCCTCATAGTTCTCCACATCTTCTATGTTGAGCATCATCTCCGAGACGCGCTGACGTACTATGTGGTTGATTTCGAGCATGGTCTGACGCGGATTCTCACGATACTTGTCGTAGTAGGGAGCCAACGACACCGGCTCGCCGAACTGAATCATGATGTCACTCTGCATGTGGTGGTAGTGGGAGTAGTGATTGCACGAGGGAACCACCAGAATATCCTTCTTGAACTCCAACATTTCGGCCGCATGGAAGGCTATCTTCAAATAACCCAAGAAGAAATGACCCAGCCAGCGCTTGTCCTGATGACCGCGCTCGGGATATAGAATCACCGTCCCTCCGTGCAGCATTGCCTCCACAGCCTTGTCGAAGGTCTTGAAATTGTCTTGCAGTGCCTCCTTGCCCTCATATTCGAGTCGATAGGCGGGCAACAGGCCCAGATGGCGCAGGAACTTGTCGGCAATGGGATGTTTGAACACATTGGCTCGTGCCAAAAAGTGCGGCTTGCGGTCTTTAATCAGTGTGGCCAATGCGAGGGGGTCGCTCAGGCAGTTCTGGTGATTGGACACCATTACCGCCGGTTGGTTGGGTGCGGGCAGATTCTCCGTTCCCAGAACATATACTTTTTTGTAATAAAGTCCGTCTGTGATGAGTTTCACGTATTGTCTGAAACCTCTGTAAAACAGACTTTTCGAATTAGGATTACGTGCCATATGAATGACGCTATTAATGCAATTAATGGAATAAGTTTCATACAAAGGTAGTGATTTTTTTTGATATAGTGGTTTGTTTCGACATAAAACACTGCCACACTCCACTTCCGTACTGCTTTGTATGGCCTCGTATAAGGCGTTGCCGTTCCGTATAAAAAGGTTGCCACCGAAAGTTTTTTCGTCTTTCGGTGGCTTTATTTCTGCATTTTGTTTGCAGACAGGGGGTGTTATCGGTTGCTTTGTCATCGGAGTGGCACCGGAACCCTTTTCGGAGAACATAACTGTCTTTTTTTAGAGGTTTTGTTTCGGCATTCCCTCGAAACTTCCCACAAGATTTCACTCTCGGGATTTCCCTCGGGTCGGAATTTTTCTCGGAATTCCCCACGTGATTTTTTTTCGGAAGCCTCCTCGGAATTCTTCACCACGGGATTCTCTCTCTCGGGATTCCCTCTCTCGGGATTCCCCAAAAACTCCCCTCCCTCCAAGAAAGTATAATGTTTAAAACTATGAGTTTTTGACGATGCCGAGAAGGGTCGCCGAGGAGCAGTCGGTGATTTCCACCTTCACATAGTCACCTGTGCCTATGCCCTCAGGCTTGGGGAAAACCACCATTTTATTTTGCGAGTTGCGGCCGCAGAGCATGTCGTCGCTGCGTTTTGATGTTCCCTCCACCAACACCTCGAATACCTTGCCCACATCCCTGCGGTTGCTCTCCAACGAGAGTTCGTTTTGCAGGTTTATTATCTCGGTCAGTCGGGCCGTCTTCACCTCTTCCGGAATGTCGTCCTCGAAATGACGCGCCGCTTTGGTGCGCGGACGTTGCGAATACTTGAACATGTAGGCAAATTCGTATCCCACCTCTCGCATGAGCGAAAGGGTCTCTTGATGGTCCTGCTCGGTTTCGGTGCAGAATCCGGCAATAAGGTCGGTGGTTATGGCGCAGTCGGGCAGATAACGCCTGATGGCGGCGATGCGTTCCAGATACCACTCTCTGTCGTAGTGCCTGTTCATAAGTTCCAACATTCTGCTGCTGCCCGATTGGGCGGGAAGATGTATCGAACGGCATATGTTGGGATACTTGGCCATGGCCTCCAACAGACGGTCGCTAAGGTCTTTGGGATGGGAGGTGGCAAAACGGACTCTCAGGCAGGGCGACACCTCGGCCACCTGCGAGATGAGCATCGGGAAATCGACCTCGCCGTCGTTCCAGTTGTAGGAATTCACGTTCTGGCCCAGCAGCGTGACCTCTTTGTAGCCGGCTGCGAAGAGCTCCCTTACCTCGTTAAGTATGGTCTGCGGGTCGCGACTGCGTTCCACTCCGCGGGTGTAGGGCACCACGCAGTAGGTACACATGTTGTTGCAGCCTCGCATGATGCTCACGAATGCGCTCACACCGTTCTTGTCGAATCTTACGGGTCTTATGTCGCCATAGGTCTCCTCATGAGAGAGTAGCACATTTACCCCCTTGTTGCCTGCTTCGGCACCCCTAATCAGTTGGGGCAACGAGCGATAGGCGTCGGGTCCGGCCACTATGTCCACAATCTCCTCTTTGGTCAGCAACTCCTCTTTCAGTCTCTCGGCCATGCAGCCTACCACACCCACCACAAGTTCCTTCTTGGCTCTCTTGTAGCGGTGGAACTCTCTCAGTCGGCCCCAGATGCGTTGCTCTGCATTGTCGCGCACCGAGCAGGTATTGACCAGAATCACGTCGGCCTCCTCAATGTTTTCACAATGGAAGTAACCCTCCTGCTGCATCACCGAGACTATGATTTCCGAATCGCCCACGTTCATCTGACATCCGT
>JAZODY010000230.1:0-4983 GCA_045597245.1 Tidjanibacter sp. | reverse complement strand
GATACCTACATAGAGAAAGACCTCTCCATCAACGAAGAGATAGACCGTCTGCGTCTGAAAGCCACTGCGGCACTGCTTTCGGGTCGTCGCGACGTGATAGTGGTGTCGAGCGTGTCGTGTCTTTACGGCATAGGCAACCCTCAGGACTTCCATGCCAACTGCATAAAACTCGACGTGGGCCAGATGGTGGGTCGCAAAAAGTTGCTCTATTCGCTGGTGGATGCCCTATACACACGCACAGAGTTGGAACTCACAAACTCCACCTTCCGCGTCAATGGCGACACCATAGACATCATGCCCTCGTTTGCCGACTCGGCCTATCGTCTCACCATGTTCGGCGACGAGATAGAGTCGATTCACCGCATCAACCCCGCAACGGGAGCCAAAACCGAGTCGCTCGACACAGTGACCATCTTTCCGGCCAACCTCTTCGTCACCACCAAAGAGCGAACAAACACGGCCATAGAACAGATACAACTCGACCTCGGACGACAGATTACATTCTTCGAGGAGCAAAACCGCATGATGGAGGCCCACCGCATAAAGCAGAGAGTGGAGTACGACTTGGAGATGATAAAGGAGTTGGGCTACTGTTCGGGCATAGAGAACTATTCGCGCTACCTCGACGGCCGTCAGCCCGGGGAGCGTCCCTTCTGTCTGCTCGATTACTTCCCCGACGACTTCCTGATGGTGATAGACGAGAGCCATGTGACCATCCCTCAGGTGAGGGCCATGTACGGAGGCGACCGCGCCCGCAAGGTCAATCTTGTGGAGTATGGATTCCGACTGCCGGCGGCGGTGGACAACCGACCTCTCACCTTTACGGAGTTCGAGAGGTTTGCCAACACCGTTATATATGTGAGTGCCACACCCGCCGATTATGAACTCGGGCGCAGCGAGGGTGCCATAGTGGAGCAACTGATTCGCCCCACCGGACTTGTGGACCCGCCCATAGAGGTGCGCGTGACAGAGAACCAGATAGACAATCTGCTCGAAGAGATAGATGCCCGTGTGAGAAAGCAGGAGAGGGTGTTGATAACCACTCTCACCAAACGCATGGCCGAGGAGATGTCGAAATACTTCGACCGCATAGGAGTGCGCAACCGCTACATCCACTCCGACATAGACACTCTGGAACGGGTGCAGATTCTCGACGACCTGAAAGCCGGCTCGTTCGACGTGCTCATCGGAGTGAATCTGTTGCGCGAGGGACTCGACCTGCCGGAAGTGTCGTTAGTGGCCATAATGGATGCCGACAAGGAGGGATTCCTGCGTAGCGAACGTTCGCTGACCCAGACCGCCGGACGTGCAGCCCGCAATGTGAACGGACTTGTGATAATGTATGCCGACAAGATGACGGACTCCATGAAGGCCACAATATCGGAGAGTCGCAGACGCAGAGAGAAACAGCTCCGTTACAACAAGGAACACAACATCACTCCGCATGCTGTGGGCAAAAATCGCCCCACGCTTTCCAACGAGACATTGGCTGCCGTGGCCCAAAGCGATACGGTGCCCTATCCCACCTACTCACGTGTCGCTATGGCCGCCGACAAACAGGCCGCCTACTCGGCTCTCTCGTTGGAGGAGCAGATTGCGGAGGCACGCAGCAAAATGGAGGAGGCGGCCAAAAAGCTCGACTTTGTGGAGGCGGCCAAATATCGCGACATCATGTATGCCTGTCAGGAACGACTTAAAAAAGAGAAACGATGAAACCAGCAACACTCATAACCAACCTCATAGACCTCTTCTACATAAAGCCTGTGGCCCGCATCGTGCCTCGTCAGGTGTTTCGCTATGCGGCCTGCGGCGGTGGTAATCTGGTGCTCAACTGGGTGTTATATTTCGTATTCTACCATTTTGTGGTGGGTGAACGGTTTGTGAATCTTGGGCATGTGATTGTTTCGCCCCACGTTGCCACTCTGTTTTTGGTCTTTCCCGTCACCTTCTTCACAGGCTACTGGTTGCAGAGCCGCATCTCGTTCCGCAACTCGCCCCTCGCCGAAAAGACCCAGCTGTTCCGCTACGCACTCTCGGTGGCAGGCTCGGTTGTAATCAACTATGTCTGCCTGAAACTCTTTGTGGAGGTGTTGCACCTCTATCCCACTCCATCGCAGATGTTGTCGTCGCTGGCGACGGTATTATACAGCTATCTGGTACAGAAACACTTCACCTTCCGCGGTAATACCGAATAAAAAAGGAGCGTACCCCGCGGTACACTCCTTCCGTTTGATTCCCGATGCGAAATCACTGCTGCTGCATGTCGAACAGTGCTATATCGGGAGTGATTTTCACATAGTTCAAATAGGCTCTGTTCACCTCCGAACGATTATCGGACGACATCACATAGACCATCGTACGACCTCGCCACGTGGTGCGTTTATAGTTCTCCTTACCTATGCCGAGCGGGTCTTTCTCTATGGTCTTGTCGGCATTTATCTCCTCGCGGAACACACCCACCGAGAGCACATAACGTCCCACTTTATCTCCCGCACTCGTCTGTTGTACGGTCGGCAGGGCAGACCGGTCGGTTTGAGTTGTTTGTGCGGGTTGGGTTGTCTGGGCAGATTGAGCAACAGGCTCCGTCGGAGCCGCCTCTACGTTCTCGGCAACAACCTCTCCATTCTCGGCAGCATTTTCTCCGTTCACCTCAGCCTCAGCCTCGGCTGCCTCCTCGGTCACAGGCTGTACGGTTGTCTGCTCGGTCTTCGTCTGTCTGTCATGCGCGGCGCTCTTCAAGGCCAAACCCTCGCTCAACCAACCTGCATTATAGAGATAAACTCCAAAAGTAATCAGCACCACAAGAAAAACAAGCCCGAACCAGACGGTCATGTTGGGTTTACGGCTCTTGACCCTTCGACTCTTCAAGCCCTCAGGAGCCAAAGCGGCCGTCATCTCGTTGCTCTGGGTGAATTTGCCCTCCTTTATGCTGCCCACGCCTGCAAAAAGACGATTGTCGGCAATACTGATTTCATTCAGCCACTTTCGATAGCAGCTCTCCGCCTCTCCGGCACTCATCTTACCATAGTTCTCAACGAGCTTCACAAGTGACGGCAACCCCTCCTTCTCCTCGCGCGAATACGACACTCTCCATCGCGGCGGATAGATGTTGTCGCCCACAAGTTGCGCCTGTTCATAAACAACATCCAGCGCTCCCACGTCGGGCAGATTCACTCCCTGATGTTTGACAAGCGTATTGAACAACAACTTGTCTATGGCTTTCATATCCTTTTTCATGATTCTCTCCCTTTCCTTTTAATAAGTTCAACGCCTCCTCACACCGACAAAATAGCCAAAAACGCCATGATTTCCAAAAATTATCTCCGCTTTTTGTTCTTCTTGGCCTCGGCCACCTCCTCCTTGTGCCTTATGGCTCGGGCGGCACTAAGGTCCAACTCCTTACTCTTGCAGGCATAATAGACCATCACCGCACCCACAATCACAAACGGAATACTCAGCCACTGGCCCATGAACAGACTCATGCCCTCCTCGAACTCCACCTGCGGATTTTTGATATACTCGATGAAGAAACGCGAGAGGAAAATTCCTATCAGTCCCAGACCGAACATCAACCCCGGTCTGCGATTGGCCACATTTCTGCGATAATAGAGCCACAGCATCACGAGCCACAACAGAAAATAGCAAAGCGCCTCATAGAGCTGTGTGGGATGTTTGGGCACAGTCTCGCCAGCCCTCACAAAGATGAAACCCCACGGCAGGTCGGTCTCCACACCGTAAATCTCCGAATTGAACAGATTGCCCAGACGCACCAACGCTCCGCCTATCGTTACGGGCAACACCACGCGGTCCAACGACCAGATGTAGGGCAGTTTGTTCTTGCGCGAAAAGAGCCACAATCCCACCAGCAGACCCAATGCCGCACCATGACTGGCCATTCCTCCCGCACGCAGGTTGAGAATCTGCAACGGATGGGTAAGATAGAATTCGGGTTCATAGAAGAAGCAGTGCCCCAGACGCGAGCCTATAATGCAGGCCGTGGCACCGTACCAAAAGACCGAGTCGGCAATTTTCTCCGAGAGGCCTTCGCGCTTGGCGAAATTGGCATAATAGAGAATGCCGAAGATGAATGTCAGCGCCCACGTCAGTCCGTAGTATCTCACGTCGAGCGACCCGATTCGGAAGAATGTGGGGTTGAAATCCCACACTATTTCTAAAAATCCGTTCGTCATATTTTTTATCCGTTTAGTTATTTTTCTCTCTTTCTAAAATTGCATCAACTCTTGCTCAGCGTGAACGAGAATGTGGTGCCCACCCCCAACTCGCTGCGCAGTGTTATGGTTTCGTTATGCGACTCTATGATGTGTTTCACGATGGCCAATCCCAATCCTGTTCCTCCCTGCTCACGCGAACGGCTCTTGTCGGTGCGGAAGAATCGCTCGAAGATGCGCGGAATATCCTCTTTGGCTATACCGATACCGTTGTCCGACACCTCCACCATCACCTTGTCGAACAGGTCGATGAAGGTTATGCGGGTCGTACCGCCCTGCTGACCATAGTGGATGGAGTTGATTATAAGATTCACCAACACCTGTTCCATGTAAGACCTGTCGGCCCTCACGTTTATCTTGGGCAGCTCCATCTGTTCCTCGTCGCCTATGATGATGCGTATGTTGCGCTTGGTGGCCTCAAACTTTATGGTGTCCACTATATCCTCGGTGAGTTCCACGATGTCGAACCGCTCCATGTTCATATTGAGTGTACCCGATTCGAGCTTGGTGATTTTGTCCAAGTCGTTCACGATGTTCACCAGTCGGTCGATGTTTTTCTCGGCATATTCCAAATACTTGTGGCTTATCTCACTGTCGTTCATTGCCCCGTCAAGCAACGTGGATATATATCCATGAATATTGAAGATTGGTGTTTTGAGTTCGTGAGCCACATTGCCTATATACTCCTTGCGATACTTCTCGTTCTCTTTCAGGCGGGCAATCACATAACGTGTATTTTCGGTGAGTTCCACAA
>JAZODY010000229.1:0-2603 GCA_045597245.1 Tidjanibacter sp. | reverse complement strand
TCCGCACTCTGCGTAGGCCCTGAGGTTTTCCAACGTGATGCCGCCCGAAGATTCGGTCTCATATTTTCCCCCCACCTTCTTCACTGCCTCACGCGTCTGCTCCACCGAGAAGTTGTCGAACATTATACGATTAACGCCGCCTATGGCCAGCACCTCGTCGATATCCTCCAACGAACGTACCTCCACCTCTATGGGAATACTCTTTCCTCTCTCTTTGAGGTAGCTGTGTACGGCCTTGATGGCTGCGGTGATGCCGCCGGCGAAATCAATGTGGTTGTCTTTGAGCAACACCATGTCGAACAGACCTATGCGATGATTCTCGCCGCCGCCGAGTTTCACAGCCATCTTTTCCAGAACTCGCATTCCGGGTGTGGTCTTTCGTGTGTCGAGCACCTTGCAGTCGGTCCCTTTCAGGCACTCGGCATATACGGCCGATTGTGTGGCGATACCGCTCATACGCTGCATGATGTTCAATAAAACGCGCTCGGCCTGCAACAGAGAAACGGTTCGTCCCTCCACATAGAATGCGATGTCGCCCGCCGAAACCCGACTGCCGTCGGAAATCAGTTGTTCGAACACGATGTCTTTGTCCAGACGTTCAAGCACCATCTTTGCCACCTCTATGCCAGCGATGATACCGTTTTGTTTTACGAGAAGTTTCATTCGGCCTTTGTGGTCGGCCGGAATGGTCGAGAGTGAGGTGTGGTCGCCGTCCCCGATGTCTTCGTTTATTGCGAGCGTAATCAGCTCCTCCACGTAGGGTAGATATTCTTTTTTCATGTGCCTAATCATTTTGTGGTTTATTTCGACAAATATACTCTTTTTTTGCCGATTCGTCGGTTTGGTGGTGTGAAATAATGTGATATTCGGTCGCATCCGAAAGATAAATGTTGCGAATGCGGTTGATTTTCCGGATTTAATTTATTTTGCAATAGATAAAATCCTTTTCACAAACCATTATACTATGAAAAAGTCTATCGCTTTTATTGTCGCTGCGGCATTTGCAGTTGCGCTGTCGGCATGCTCTTCCGATGATGTAGATTCCGACATAGGGGGAGTAAATTCATCAGAATCAACCACTAACACACTTAAATTGACGGGGCGCATCAATGCCTGAATCAAATCACCAAAGCCGATGCCGCGGGATTTGAAATCGACGACAAGGTGGGTGTCTATGTGGTCACCGACGGCAGTCTGAAAGACTCGGGTAACCATGCGGACAACAAAGCCTTCACCTATTCAACGGGAGGAACTCTCACTCCCCATTCGGGTCTGGATATACATTGGCCCTCTTCGACAACTCGTTTAGGTGTGTTTGCCTACTATCCTTATGATGGCGCGATAAATTCCGTTTCCGCCTACCCCTTCGCCGTTGCGGCCGACCAGAGCAGCGAGGAGGCTCTCTATGAGAGCGATTCCCTTTGGGCAAGTGCCGCCAATCTGGCTCCGCAGAAGGATGCTGTGAATCTCTCTTTCAACCACAAGTTGAGCAAGATTAATGTTACGTTGGTTGCCGGCAACGGTTTTGAGTCCGATGCGTTGGCTGCGGCCCAGAAGACTTTTACTATTACTGGGGTCGGCATCGACGGCACGATAGACCTCTCTACGGGTATTGCAACGGTCGGTGATGAAAAGAAGAGCATAACTCCTCTCGCAACAGGCGACATGTCTTTTTCGGCTATAATCTATCCCCAGACCACGCAGGCCACATTTAAGGTTGTGGTGAACGGCTCCACTTATGCCTACTCCACCGAAACGACCTTTGCGGCGGGAAATCAATATAACTACACCCTGACAATAAGCCAGCCCGACAAACTCTCTCTCACGACCAACGGTGTTGTCGAGTGGGAGAACGGCGGCAACGAGAGCGGCGATATGTCCGGCATCATCACCGGCTTGAGCCCCCAGTTCAAGAAGTATCTGCTCGGTGAGACGCTGATGGCGATGGCGAAATTAGTTTTGTAGAGGCAGAAAATGTTGAATCTATCTCTTTTTGGGGAAATTCGGACAATCCTGAGGAATTAAAGGGTTTGGAATTTTTTCCTAATCTGACATATCTGAACATATATAATATTTCTAATTCCTCGCTTGATGTCTCAAACAACACCGCGCTGACAAGTTTGTACTGCAGTGAAAACCAACTGACTTCGCTCGATGTGTCGAATAATACCGCGCTGACAAGATTGGATTGCTACTCCAACCAGCTGACCTCGCTTGATGTGTCAAACAACACCGCGCTGGAATATTTGAGCTGCGACAATAATCAGCTGACCACACTCGATGTATCGAAGAACACCGCGCTGACAATATTGGATTGCTGCTCCAACCAACTGACCTCGCTCGATGTGTCGAAAAACACCGCGCTGACAAATTTGAATTGCCACACTAATCAACTGACCACGCTTGATGTGTCGAACAACACTGCACTGACATATTTGTATTGCAATAATAACCAACTGACTTCGCTCGATGTGTCGAAAAACACTGCGCTGACAAATTTGAGTTGCTCTGGCAATAGCACAGATTTTCATTTAACCGCATTGGCAGGACTCTTCTCTTGCTCTCCTTCCCCGGGAACAATCACATGGGTGGATGACAAAGGC
>JAZODY010000228.1:0-2255 GCA_045597245.1 Tidjanibacter sp. | reverse complement strand
GGCGAGGGTAAGATTACCGAAATCAATGTTGCCGAGACACTTAAAGAGATTCGTCGTGCGCTTATCGATGCCGACGTGAACTATAAGGTTGCCAAGAACTTTACCGATGAGGTGAAGCAGAAGGCGCTCGGAGCCAATGTGCTCACTTCGGTCAAGCCGGGTCAGATGATGACCAAAATCGTGCGTGACGAGTTGGCTCTGCTCATGGGCGGTCAGGCCACCGACATCCGCCTCGAAGGTAAACCTGCCGTAGTGCTCATCGCGGGTTTGCAGGGTTCGGGAAAGACCACTTTCTCGGCCAAGCTGGCCAACATGATTAAGAGTAAGAAGGGCAGGGGAGTGTTGTTGGTTGCGGGTGACGTCTATCGTCCTGCCGCCATCGACCAATTGAAGGTGTTGGGAGAGCAGATAGGCGTGGAGGTTTATACCGAGGAGGGAAATAAAAACCCCGTTCAGATAGCGCAGAACGCCATCGGTTATGCCCGCCAAAAGGCAATCAATACGGTGATTGTCGATACGGCGGGTCGTCTGGCCGTGGACGAGGAGATGATGCAGGAGATTGAGGCCATAAAGAGGGCGGTCAATCCTTCGGAGACCTTGTTCGTGGTG
Organism: Tidjanibacter sp.; assembly: GCA_045597245.1. Taxonomy (GTDB): domain Bacteria; phylum Bacteroidota; class Bacteroidia; order Bacteroidales; family Rikenellaceae; genus Tidjanibacter. The sequence goes on along the minus strand of JAZODY010000228.1, from coordinate 1,646 downwards.
GATGCCATGATGGGTCAGGATGCGGTCAATACGGCGAGGGAGTTCAACGAGCGTCTCGATTACGACGGAGTGGTGCTCACCAAGTTGGACGGTGATACGCGCGGCGGTGCCGCCATCTCGATTCGTTCGGTTGTGAACAAGCCGTTGAAGTTTATCTCTTCGGGCGAGAAACCCGACTCGTTGCAGGTGTTCCATCCCGAGCGTATGGCCGACCGTATCTTGGGTATGGGCGACATAGTGTCGTTTGTGGAGCGTGCGCAGGAGCAGTACGACGAGAAGGCGGCGAGGGAGATTAAGAAGAAGATTTATAAGAACAAGTTCGATTTCAACGATTTCCTCAGCCAGATTGAGCAGATAAAGAAGATGGGTAACATGAAGGACCTGATGTCGATGTTGCCCGGCATGGATAAGGCTTTGAAGGGTGTGGAGTTGTCGGACGATATGTTCAAACAGACCGAGGCCATCATCTACTCCATGACGCCTGCCGAGAGGGAGAATCCCGAGATTATCAACCCCTCGCGTAAGGCCCGCATCGCAGCCGGCAGCGGCAACACGTTGAACGATGTGAACAAGTTGCTGAAACAGTTTGAGCAGATGCGCAAGATGATGAAGAGTTTTGCGGGCAAGAAGATGCCGATGATGCCCCAGATGCGTCGCAGATAGAGTTGCGTCGGGTGGTACGGGATGTCAGTCGTAACATCTGACATGCGGCCCGAATGTTTTTGGGAAACAAGAAAAAACAAAGATGCCCCTCCGAAAGCGAGGGGCATCTTTGTTTGTCGTTATGCGGAAACGGATGTTTCTCCCTTCTGGCTACAAGAAGGCGTTGAACGAGTGGGCTATCTGGTCGGCCATCTCGTCGAGAGCCTTTTGGAGTTTCCCGCCAATCATCATCTTTATCATCATGTTCATCTCGGCGTGCAACACAAGACGCAGACGGGTGTCGTCGGGTGAGAGCTCTTTCATCTGAATCCAGAAGTTGAAATCGACGGGAGTGTTGTCGCCCGTTATCTTTATCACTTTGAAAGGCTCTTTGTTCACTATGCGCAGTGCCGCATTGAATCCCTTGAACGAGAAGGAACAATGATTCTCTTCGGCCTGCCAATTATCCACTTTGTCTTTGAGTATGGGGGTGAAGTTGGAGAAGTCGGAGAGAACAGTGTAGATTTGTTCTGCGGGTCGCCTTATGGCCACTTGTTTGCTTTCATATTGCTCCATATTGTCAAATTTTTAAATTATTTTCCCTATATTTGTAATTTAATTATGAACGAAGTGAAAACCATCTATTTCGACGATTGTTCCCTGCGCTTTGCCACCTCGGCTCCGTCCACTGCCGACAAGGTGTGTGTGGAGAGCGAGTGCGGTGTTTTATCGCCCGCAAAGGTAGTGGAAATTATCGAGAAAAGCGACACTCTGTGGATAATCTCTTCTGATGTGGAGAGGGCTTACGAACGTTTTGTGAGCCAGATGCCTGTTGTGGCGGCTGCCGGAGGAGTGGTCGAGGATGAAGAGGGCAGGGTGATGATGATATATCGCCGAGGCCGTTGGGATTTGCCTAAGGGCCATGTGGAGCAGGGTGAGAAATTGACCGAAGCGGCGGTGAGAGAGGTCGGTGAGGAGTGCGGTCTGTCGTCGCTGACGGTGGG
>JAZODY010000227.1:0-1646 GCA_045597245.1 Tidjanibacter sp. | reverse complement strand
ACGTCGGCATCGATAAGCGCACGACGAATCTCTTTAAGTGTCTCGGCAACATTGATTTCGGTAATCTTACCCTCGCCTTTGAGGATTTTGAACGACCGTTCGAGTTTCTCGGTTAAATTTTCAAACATATCGGCTCTTTTTCTCTGTTAAATTTCCAAATTGCGACAAATATACAAAAAGATATAAAACCGAGCAAATCCCCCTCGGGAGCATGGCAAAATTGTTGCAACTAAAAAAAATCAACATCGAACTATAAAAATTAGTTGCACGAAAAGATTTTTTAGTTACCTTTGCAAAAACAAACAACGCCAATACCGCAGAATATGGAAAAACTCACACGCAAAGAGGAAGAGGTTATGCAACTCTATTGGAGTAACGGACCGATGTTCGTAAACGAATTGAGAGAGCTTTTCGACGAGCCGCGCCCCCACTTCAACACCCTCTCGACCATAACACGCACCCTCGAATCGAAGGGCTATCTGTCGCACAAACGCTACGGCACCACTTATCAATACCATCCGGTCATCTCGCGCGAGGAGTTCTCGCACTCGTCGCTGCGCAAGGTGGTGAGCAAATACTTCGACAACTCGCTGTTCTCGGCAGTCTCGGCACTCGTGAAAGAGGAGAAGTTGAGCGACGAGGAGTTGAACGAACTGATGGAACTGATAAAGAGCAAAAAACAATGATGACATGGAGACAATATTGACATACGAACTCAAAACAGCGGTGGGGCTGGCGGTATTTTATCTCTTCTACAACGTGTTTCTAACGCGCGAAACGTTTCATCGTCTGAACCGCATTGTGCTGTTGGGAACTGCCGTTGCGGCATTCATCCTGCCGCTGTGTGTGATAACCGTAACCAAAGAGGTGGCGTTGCCGCTCTCCTACACGGAGGTGCCGGCCACGCTGCAATCCGCCGCCTCAACGACAGCCGAACGCAAGACCGTATGGCTGACGGTTGCCGCCGTCATCTATCTTGCTGGCGCGGCGGCGGTATTCGCATTGCAGACACTCTCCTACCTGAGGGCATGGCACATGATAAAACGATGCAGCCGCATGACCACCGAAAGCGGAGCGGAGTTGTGCATCGCCGACCGAGAGTGCGCCCCGTTCAGTCTGTTCGGCAGGATAGTCATCGGGAAGAACGATGCGGCGGAGCGGAGCCGCGAGATAGTGATTCACGAGCAGGCCCACGTGGAGGCAGGCCACTCGTGGGACATATTGCTGGTGAACATCTGTCTGTGCATGCAGTGGTTCAACCCTGCGGCATGGATGCTCAAAAGAGATTTGCAAACAATTCATGAATATGAGGCGGATGATGCCGTACTGCGCAGCGGAGTAGATGCCGAATCGTATCAGTTGTTATTAATAAAGAAGGCCGTTGGCAAAAGGCTCTACTCAGTTGCCAACAGCCTCAATCACAGTAATCTTAAAAAACGTATCACTATGATGTTATCAAAAAAGTCATCCTCACGCAGGATGTGGAAATTAGCGTATGTATTGCCGCTGATGTGCGGTGCAATGGCGGCATTTGCCGAGGAGCGAACGGTGTTCATCGAACCGACACCCGCACAGCAGGACAAAGTTACTGAAACCATCGCAAAGAGCGAAACAATCGGGCAGGAAAATTTGGCGGAGGACAAAAA
>JAZODY010000226.1:0-3731 GCA_045597245.1 Tidjanibacter sp. | reverse complement strand
AAAGAAGACAATGAAGAGAATTTTGATGATGTTGATTGCGCTGACGGTTGCAGCAACCGCGGCGGCACAGAATTTCAGTGTGACACTCAACGAAAGCGATAGTGAGGTACAATACGAGGTAACAGCAGAATACGACGGTGACCCTCTGACCAGCTCAACCCCCACCCGAGAGCTCACCTATCTTTTCGGGATTGCACATGGCGAGAAATATTATACTAGTTTATTTGGTGACGAGTTTACCACTTTGGAGATAGGAATCTTGGAGGAGTGTTCGGCTGCCACCGTCTCGTCGGGCGAGAACTCCTACCGCCACACTCTGCTGCCCGAAATAGACAAAGAGGAGGGCTATGAATCTCTGCTCGAGACGGCTCTGACGCTCTCCAACGGCGAACTTATATTCTACCACGACACATTCTTGGAGTACATCGACGACGAACTGTTTACGCTCTCCTTAGACTTTGAAGATGGATTTAATCGTTGCAGCCACTACAAAGAAGAGTACGGCAACGAAACGCGATATATCTACAATCAGCTGTGTCGCTACGACATAATCAACATAAGGTTGTGCGGAGTGGATTTCCCCATCGACCCGACCTGATTCAGCACAGCCAAGATAATGAGAGCGTTGGTTCAACGCCTCAACCAAGAGTTCGACTATGACGAAGAACTCTTGTTGCCCGACGAGAGAGCCCTCAAAAATTGGGGCCCCGCACCCGGAAATCCTCCCGTGCATGAAGCCGAACTGGATGAAGATACCGAGAAGACGGTCATGTGGTTACAGAAAGATATTTCGGTGTCCTATGGCAACGACAGCGAAAGAGTATTCATGTTCCATACTGCTTTCATCAGCCGCAAGTTGTATCTGGACAACAATATGGATGGACGAAGCGTGGAATTTTCATTGCTGATTCAGGACGAAGAGACCGAGGCAAGCGAAAGAGAGAACGAAAAGTCCTACGAAGACCTTAAAGAGGAATTTGGGTTGGAGGAGGAAGGCGACAGGGAGTTTGAGCGGATAACAGTGGTGCTTGCCAACGGAGAAAAGTTTTCTAATCTTACCGATTTACGCCACAAGATTTTCGATTCTTTCTATACCGATTTTACTTTTTTAACCGCGAAGAGCGACCGTTACAAGGAGTCCTATGGCAACTCCGTCAAATATGTGCTCAATCAGATGTGTCGCCACGACATTGTGAACATCATCATCGACGATGTGGAGTTCCCCATCAATCCCTCGCTGTTCAGCACCTCGCAACTCATGAGAGAGTACGTAAGGCTGCACAATGCAAAGTTCGGCTACGGCTACTACCCCCACATCCCCGACGAGAGGCGACTCGACCAATGGGATGCAGCCTCTTCCTACTCCTCGTCATACATCCCGAGCACATCGTCGGGCGGCAACTTTGCCAACGTATCGCAGGCGAGCAAGACCGAGGCACCCGTAAAGTCGATATCGATTCCGGCAAGTGCAAACGTAAAAGACATCTACGTGGAACACGACGTGACGGTGAACGGAGAGAAGGGAATAAATGTGGTCTGCTCGTTTGATGTGTCGATGTTGGGCACCGACGGAATATGCGCCGCCTACATCTACAATGCCGACGGCACCCCACTGAAAGACACCAACAAGAGATACTCGACCTCAAACGGCTACGTGGCCAACCACACAGTCTTCACCCCGCAGGGCTTTTCGAGTTCCTTCGACAACTTGAAGATATTCTTCCCTTACAGCGAGTTGCACATAGACATGAACAAATACACCCCCTTGAAGGTCTATTTCGGCGTGTTCAACTCCATTACGTTGGAGAAGCTGGGCGAGTCGCCGTGGTCTGAGTTCTACTGCGCAAGCGGCAGCAGCACAAACCAGACCAACATCACCCTGACACAGGCCGACGCCACGGACAAGCAGAGCCTGAGCGCCACTCAGCTGGTGATGAAACCCTTCGGACTGTTGAACATCAATCTCAATTCGTACACCATCGACAATGCCCTAAAAGCACTCAATGAGTATGAGGGCTTCTCCCCCCACGTCAGCGAAAAAAGCATATCGCTTTCGAAGTTCTCCGGCTACAACTATCGGGTAAACAACCTAAACATCGACAACGCCAGCCTCTACATATCGGGCAACTACATCTCCTACGGCTACGACACCCGCATAAAAAAGAGCGACATAACACTCGAAGAGATGGTGAACCATGCACACGAAATCGTGAATTCATTGCGAAAGGATGGCGCAATCATCATAGAAGATGTGCCGACAGAGGAATTGACATTGCCCCATGCGGCGAGAATAATGAAAGCATCCCGGAAAAGTTCGGGAACATTGTTTGAATTCAACGGTATATACAAAGGTCGCAGAATAGAGTTGAAAATTTACATAGGAGCCGTATCAGAGGTAGGCGACGGATACGGCATCAGTCTGAATATCATAAAAGGTTGATAGGAACGGACGCGGTGTGGCCATGCCTCCACTGCGACACCCCCGAAACACCTGAGCCCCACCGGCGCATCCGACGAGGCGGAGTCTGGCAGGAATATTGCAGCAGGAGAGAGAGTTGGGCGAGCGGAAGAACAGACCGGAAGAAATCGCCCGCTTTTTGAAATCATGCACATGTCCGATGCTTTGGTGTCGCCTGTCGTGGCTGTGGCGGCAGGTGGCGTGGCGACAATCCTCATCTGCGCGGCCGCACGCAGAATAAGATACGACGATGGAGGCTCCCTGCCCATGATGGGCGTGCTGGGTGCATTTGTCTTTGCGGCCCAGATGATAAACTTCTCCATTCCGGGTACGGGGTCGAGCGGACACATTACGGGCGGCATACTGCTGGCCGCACTGCTCGGACCGTGGGCAGCCTTTGCGGTGCTGTGCGGGGTGCTGCTGATACAATGCCTGCTCTTTGCCGACGGAGGCATCATGGCTCTGGGTTGCAACATACTCAACATGGCGGCCCTGAGTACCCTTGTGGCCTATCCGTTGCTGTTTCGTCCGTTCAACAGAGGCATCGACAACGGAACGGCCCGCATCTTCACCCTCTCCATAATCGCCTCATCGGGCAGCGCACTGCTGGGTGCGGCGGCCGTCACGATGGAGACCGGACTCTCGGGAATCACGTTGCTGCCCACTGCGGAGTTCCTCTCCTTCATGCTCCCCATTCATGCAATCATAGGGCTTTGCGAGGGTGTGGCCACGGGGGCGGTGTTATGCGCCGTCAAACGCCACCGGCCCGACATGTTGCAACACACCCTCGACCGACAGAGTCCGCTGCTGGGTCCGCTGACCATATTTTCACTTGTGGCGATGTTGATGGGCGGAGTGCTGAGCCTGATGGCCTCCACACGTCCCGACGGTTTGGAGTGGTCGATAATGAGGGTGGCGGGAGAGGAGCCGACGGCCTCTGGAACTCTTCACCACATTGCACAATCCATGCAGCAGACCACCGCACTGATGCCCGACTACAACACCTCATGGGCCGGCATTGCGGGCAGTTCGGCCATAATAGCCATCGCCCTCCTCGCCGCGGGAGTTTTCCGACGCCGTGCCGACAACAGATAACACACTCTTCTCATGGCGAACAAACTTCAACGCGCAATCCGCGAATTGGAACTGCTTGAACAGGGCGACCCCTGCTCCGCCCCTCTGAGCCTCATCGACCCGCGTGCCACGATAACCGTAACCGCGGTCTATCTCTTGTCGCTGCTCTCGCTGCCTCTTACAGCCTTAGCCGACCTGT
>JAZODY010000225.1:0-4226 GCA_045597245.1 Tidjanibacter sp. | reverse complement strand
GGTTGGCCGAAGGATAGACCAGCGTATAAGGCGACAGACCGCCCAATACAATGCCGTCATACTCGATGATAGTCATCTGCGAGGGGAAATCACCAGCCGTCAGAAAGGCCATTTCCAATGATTCGCCAAGCAAATTTTTGGCATCTCGTGACGAACTCTTCAAATCCTGTATTGTACGATACCTATCCCATTGATGGAACTTCACTTGATTGCCCTTCTCGAATATCAGTTGCAAAATATCCAACGTGTCAGACACCAACTGTGCATAAGAGCCCTGATTATTGAATCCGTCCTCTTTGGCAATCTCGAATGCCGTCTTGATGAGATAAATTCGAGCCAGCGGGGTAGGAATCGAGGTACCTATTTTTCCTGTATTTTGCACCGTACTCAGCAGGTCGGGAATTCCGCGAATGGCACTGCTATCATTATAACCGTCTGTCTTCACCCAACCAATCTCTGCCGAGTCGGGATTTCTGCCTTCGTGCAATCGGAATATATATCTTTTCTCTGAATCAGCCATATCTATCTATTCTTGTATATGTTACTTCGCATTAATAATGTCTGCCGCAGCCAGACCGGCTTTCGAACCTATTTTGAGGAAGTCACATCCCTCTTGACCCTCCACCAACAAAGCCCTGTCTACACGCTCTTTTATTGCCGAGGAGAGCATATTACGGATTGTTGCCACCACGTTAGCATTCACATTGGTATTTGTATTCTCAATATTGAGCAAGGTTTTCATGTTCTTATCGCCATCGAACTGATAGGGGTCAAACTTCAATATGTCGTTGCCGGCCATCTGTTTAATCCACTCCTTGAAATCGTTCTGAAAACTGATGAGTGTCTGACCGAAAGTCGAACTCTCGTTTATTCCTTTGCCTAGCGTCTTATAATAACCCTGACCCCTTAGACGTCCGCTGTCCTCGTCGTTGTAAGTATAGGAGGAACAATACTTGGTGAAATAGGCAAACGCGTTCAAATGGCGAATATAATCGACATAGACGCCCTTCTCTTCTATCGAGTTATTCATCGTAGTACCGAATAGGTCAAGATACGAAACCTCTTTCAGACTTGCCTTACCTTCGAACTCGCCTATACCCATCGTCGCCTGATATTCATAGCACTGCGTCCTCTTGCCCTCGTCTGCCTCGGGTACGCGTCCCGCAAACTCCACAATACTCATAGCTGCCAACATCTCCACCATGTGAGCGTCGTTCTTCTGCTTGTCGCCGCCCTCCACATTATCATATCTGCCACCGCGATAAGAACAACCTATGTAATAAATTTCATCCATAAGTTCGTTAATCTCCTGTTTGTAATAGGTCAGTGCGGCCTTGGTCTTGGAGTTGAACGACATGGAATTGATGGCACTATCGTCACGAGGAGCCACATCGAAATAAGGCAACACGACACACGCTCCCAAACGAGCCTCTTTAAGATTCGTATGGGTGGAACTACTGAACTTCTTCACCAATTGCGGCAGGCCCGAAGCGCCCGTTCCTCCAAAGATGGAACCCACGATAAACACTCTGTCTTTGGCATTCACCGAGGTGGCAAACTCATCGTAACCATACTCCTTCTGGCGGAAGTAGTCGTTAAACACCACGCTACCGATATTGGGATTTCCCTTGAAACCCACTGACAAGTCGAGATTCAATTCCGTGTCACTGCCAAGCGAGTTATCATACAGCGTTCTTATTAACATTCTCGTAGTATCATCGAGCGAGGAGTAGTCTATATACTTCTCAAACGTATTGCGTTCACTGTCGAGTTGCACATTCACAATCGAGAACTTCTCTTTCAGTTCAATCGGGGTGCGGAAGAAACCCAGTTCCTCATCTCCGTATCTGGCCGCATCATGTAATTTAATATAGGTGTCCAACATTTCGCGCGAACGTTTCAAATCTCCGTTCTTGGCATCGTAGTCAATGATGATTGGAACTATCGAATTGCCTGCACCTATTGACACTCCCGAAGCCAGCAACATGGTCAGTGATTTTAAAACACGAGCTCCCGTTCCGCCTATGAAATATACGTATGTCGTCATTGGTCTTTAATTTTGCGGTTTAATATCTCACTATCTCTCCTTCCTCTGCTTTTTGGTCCTGCCAAAGGGGATGTTGTAGCATTTCGACCATCTCTTCAATAGCAGGGACAGCACGAAATAGAACACCGCTCCAAGCAGGGCCACATTGACCGAGAAAAGCCACATGTCTATCGTTCCGCTGCTCAGCTGCCCCAAAATCCCTGGATTGACCTCAGCCAAACCAGAGGTCTTGGCATACTCAGTAATCATATATTTTGAGACAAAGAAATTAGTCAGTAGTGTGACAACAAGCGACACTACACCCGTCATCAGATAATGAAACGTGACCAGCGACCTTCTGCTGCCCCACACATAGTAAAATAACAGCACTGCCAACAGAGCTATTGCGGCTGCAATAACGAGTCCCAACGTAAAACCACCAGCAGTACTATACCAACCGTTATGGCGGATTTCGTGCAACGACACGAGAAAGAAAAGTTTTTCCAACATAACTTACTTATTTTTATTTTGTTAATTGTATTTTCACATTCACCACATCCTTCACGCCTTTGTTGTAACCATAGCCGTTCTTGACTCCCTCCATGAAATATGAGAAACCGAAGGTCTTATTGTCGGGCAACAACTTGTATTGCAGGTCGTAGTCTGACGAGAGTTCTTTATACCAACCATCCACCGAGCCGTTCATCTTCACCCACATGGTCAGTCCACCGGCAGGCAGTCTTTCGATGAAGGCGTTGTCTATTTGGAAAAGAATGTCATACTCGTCCAACGCATCGGGCACGGCCGTTACACTCTGCACATATTCGTTTTTGTTCACCTTATTGCCATTGTTGTCATAGTAGAACTCCAAAGCACCCAGGATGGCCTGCTCACTCTTGTAGTATTCAGGCACACCGTCAAGACGCACCCTCACCTTAAAATTCACAGGCGTATCGGGCACCTTCTTGCCGAAATTGATGATGCACTCGCCCGTATTGACCACTAAGCCCGCCATAGGAATCATCAGACCGCGAGTCACCGTGTTGTAGTCCTCCACCTGATAGGAAGCAAACAGATTGGAGTAGACAAAACCAGACTCTTTGCTGAGTGCCTCATGAATCTTAACCAGATTCTGACGGTCGCCGAAAAACATGATGAAGTAAGGACGCTCCACACCATTGATGTCGTGATGGCCGTTTTTATAATCGTAATATATTCCGCTGAATGTGCTCGTGAGCCTATAAAGCAGCAGGTCTATATTCTTCTGCTCAGCTTTCCCGAACGCCATCCTAACCCTTTGCTCCATGAGCGGTAGGTTGCGCTTGGTAAACTCCTTGTTCTCACTCGAATTGATTTCGTTGTTGGTGCCGCTTACTATACCGTCGGTTATGAGGCAATAGACCGAGTTGCTCTTCACAGAATCCACAATCATATCAATAATCTGATTGAGCGGTGAACCATCCGAAGATGCCACCTTTCCGTTGGTTAGGGCACTCTCGAAATCACTACGTAAGACAGATTTTACCTCAAGTACACCACGCGAACCGCCCACATAGGCCGTGGCGATTTCTACATCGTTATCGACCGCATTGAAAAGCGCAAGTATGGGGGCAGTAAACTGAGAATTACCTGCCTTAGAGTATCCGGCCATACTACTGGAATTCTCCAACATTACCGTCATACTGTCAAAAGCCGCCACCTGCACCTCTTTCTTCTCTGGATAATCCACATTGCGACTGTCGAGATAGGCTCCCAAAGTTTCCTTGTCAGAAATACTCACGATATCTTCTCCCGCACTTATCATCACCGGTCCGTCCACCTCGACGAAATCCATCAGATTCTTCCACTCCATATCGCTGAGTGATTTATCCGTCGCCGTATAGTCATATACTCTCCTCAGAAACTCTTTCTCGACCGAGGTGCAACCACACAAAAAGAAAAAACAACAGGCGACAAGGCCTGCAACAAAGAAATTAGATAGGTTCTTCATTATCTGTTTAGTTTTACTTAAATGGGAATATTTCCCCATACATCAAAAAAATAAATATCACAGAAAACACTCAACTCTCCGATAGAGTAACTATTTCATTCCATGCCATTTATCATCCAAATATCCCATCTCTTACGAAGAGATTTTCATTCAGATAGAGTCTTTTGTAAATCAATGTCGTATATAAATACAGTCTTTACGAATGGAACT
>JAZODY010000224.1:0-4954 GCA_045597245.1 Tidjanibacter sp. | reverse complement strand
CTCCTTCACTGTCGGTTCATAGGGGTTCATGGTCCACTTGTCCGACGGGTTCACCGTATCTATGTGGGCGTCGAGCAGAATCGTGGGACGTTCCTCCGAACGGTTTTTTGAGTAGGCCCACACGTTGTTTCCGCTGCGCATGCTCTCGTAACCATGCTCGGCCAGCACCTCCTGCATCAAATCGGCCACGCCCTCCTCATGACGGCTCACCGAGGGAATGGATATGATTCTCTTCAATAGTTCCGTTGCTTCTGCGGCATTCATCTCTTTATCTCCTTTGTTTTGTGATTTGTCCATAAAAAAATTGGTTGCGGACCCCGAGATGGGAATCCGCAACAGAGGTGGCTATTTGATTACGAGCGTTCCTCCGTCCAGATGGTCCGGATTGGTGAGTCGCACCGAACTCACGCCCGCATCTATAAGTCTGTATGCGTTCTCCAATTTGGGCAGCATGCCCGAGAATATCTTTCCGTTCTCCAACAACTCTTCATATCGTTTGCGAGTGATTACGGGAATGGTCGAGGTCTCGTCGTTCACATCCTCCAACACTCCGCATTTGTCTAAACAGAACACCATCTCCACTCCCTCTCTGTGGCGCGACATCTCTTTCGCCACCTCCGAGGCCACGCTGTCGGCGTTGGTGTTGAGCAGCTGGCTGCCTCCGTCAAACGTGATGGGCGAGATTACGGGTGTGACACCCTGTTTGAGCAACGAGTCGAGCACTCCGCCGTTCACCCGCTCTATGTCGCCTACGTAGCCCCAATCTATCTCCTTTATGGGACGTTTGTGCGATGTCACACAACGCATGTCGCAACCCGAAAGTCCGCAGGCATTCATCCCTCTCTCTTGCAGAGCCGCCACCACCTTTTTGTTGGCCAACCCCGCATAGGCCATCACCGCTATGTCCAATGTCTCGCGGTCGGTTATGCGACGTCCTTCGTGCATCTTCACCTCAATGCCGAGGCGTGTGGCTAACTCTCCGGCCATCAGTCCGCCGCCATGAACAAGCACAAACTCCGAACCCATCTTCACCAGCCCATCGCACAGTTTGTTGAGCAGTTCGCCGTTCTCTATCAGTTTGCCGCCTATTTTGATTATCTTCAACATATCTCTCTGTCGTTATTTTGTTTGTGCCTCAAACTCATCCGCCGTCTGCCTGAATGCCGCGATGAACTTTCTGGCCTCCTCCATGCTTATTCTCAGCGGAGGCAACAGACGCAACGTATATTCGCCGCTGCATCCGGTCATTATGTGGTATTCTCGGGTCAGTCGCCTTCTGAATTCGCTCTGTTTCACCGCAAGGTCCACTCCTATCATCAGACCCTCGCCTCTGACCTCCAATGCACCCTTACTCCTCTTCAACTCCTCGATGAGATAGCCGCCCACCTCGGCCGCATTCTTCATCAATCCCTCCTTTTCGATGGTGTCGGTTACCGCAATCACCGCCGCACATGCCAGATGGTTGCCGCCGAATGTGGTGCCCAGCATCCCTTTTTTTGCCTCTATGGCGGGGGTGATGAGCATGGCAGCAACGGGAAACCCGTTGCCTATGCCTTTTGCCATGGTGATGATGTCGGCTCTTATGCCGCTGCGTTCATGTGCAAAGAAACGGCCCGTACGTCCGCATCCCGACTGAATCTCATCCATAATCAGCACCGTGCCTGTCTTGTCACACACCTCTCTGGCCGTCCTTAGGAAGTCATCCTCGGCCACCCTTATGCCTCCCACGCCCTGAATGCCTTCAATGATGACGGCAGCATACCCGCCACCGCTCAGGCTCTCCACAAGAGCCTCCTTGTCGTTCAGCGCCACAAAGTCCACTTTGTGGCCCTTGTTGAACGGAGCCTGAATCTTAGGATTGTCGGTTGCCGCCACTGCCGCACTTGTGCGTCCGTGAAAGGCACTCTTCATGGCCAGAATCTTATCGCGTCCCGTCACGAAAGAGGCGAGTTTCATGGCATTCTCATTGGCCTCCGCACCGCTGTTGCAAAAGAATGTGTTGTAGTCCGCATAGCCCGACAGACGTGCCAGTCTCTCGGCGGCCTCGCTTTGCAGCGGGTTTATAACGGCATTGGAGTAGAAGCCTATCTTCTCAATCTGCTCGGTCACCCGTTTTACATATTCGGGGTGGGTGTGACCTATCGATATTACGGCATGGCCGCCGTAGAGGTCGAGATATTCGGTCCCATTACTGTCCCACAGATACATCCCGTCGGCCCTTACGGGCTCGATGTCGAGCAGTGAATATACATCAAAAAGTCCCATTCTTTAATTCTTGCTTAAAAGAAACAACCGGTTGAAAAAAGTTTTAATGTCTAAAAATAGTTTGCCTTTATGCGCAGCCCGCACTCTTCGTCCAGACCGAACATCAGATTCATGTTCTGCACCGCCTGACCCGACGCTCCCTTCATGAGGTTGTCCAACGTGGATGTAATCAGCAACTTTCCGCCCTCTTTGGTTATCGATATGAAACAGTAGTTGGTATTCACCACCTGTTTCATATAGACCGGCTTGTCGCTCACGCACACAAACGGATGCTCCGCATAGTAGCGCTTATATATTTCGGTCACATGCTCCGCACTCAACTCCGAACGCAACACCGTGTTGGCGATGATGCCGCGCGTGTGGCAGCCTCTCATCGGTACAAAGGCGAGGTCGGTCTTCTCGTTGCCGCCGGCCTTCACCACCGTCTCCATAATCTCGCCCAGATGTTGGTGGGTGAAGACCTTGTAGTTCGACAGATTTGCCGAGCGATTGCTGAAATGGGTGTCGTTCGTGGGTTTCTGGCCTGCTCCCGTAGAGCCGGTCACTGCCACCACATCCACCAACTCTGGCAGTTCGCCCGTTGCGGCCAGCGGTATCAACCCCAATTCTATGCAGGTGGCAAAGCAACCCGGATTGGCTATGCGCATGCTTCTTTTTATCTCTTCGCGCGACACCTCGGGCAGTCCGTAAACAAACCCTTCCGACTCTGTTGCCAGACGAAAGTCGTTGCCCAAGTCAATGATGCGTGTCGCCTCCGCAACGGGGTGGGTCGCCAGAAAGTCGCGCGACTTTCCATGCCCCATGCACATGAACAACACGTCCACGTCGTTGAAATCAATCTCGCCGAATCTCTTCTCACACCACAGCAGGTCGCTGTGTACCGCCCACAGGGGCTCGCCGTCGTGTGATTCGCTCTGAATGTATTTCAATTCCACCTCGGGGTGGTTCACCAATATTCTTATCAACTCGCCCGCCGTATAGCCGGCGCCGCCCGCAATAGCCGCTCTTATCATCTTGCTACTCCTCGTCTTTGTTTACGAAATTGTATATCTTCAACGGCATGCCCAATATCTTGGTGAAACCCTTCACGTCGTCGGCCGTCCATGCGTTGTTCACCTCGCCATACTCTGCAAAGCCCGAATTCATGAGGTCGTGGTCCGACTCCGCTCCCACAAGGAAGAAGGTGTAGGGACGCAACTTGATGAACACCTTGCCGCTCACGTTGCGCTGGCTGTTCTCCAAGAACTTCTCTATGTCGCGCATCACCGGCTCGCTGTACATGGCCTCGTGAACAAACATTCCGTACCAATTGCCCAACTGCTCTTTCCAATAGGTCTGCCACTTGGTGAGCGTATGTTTCTCCAACAATTCGTGAGACTTGATAATCAGCATCGGTGCAGCGGCCTCGAATGCCACTCGGCCCTTGATGCCCACCAGCGTATCGCCCAGATGGGTGTCGCGACCTATGGCCCACTCGTTGCCTATGCGCTCGATTTCGCGTATGGCCTCCACTTTCTGCATCTGCCTGCCGTTCACAGCACACACCTCTCCTTTGCGGAACTCTATTTCGAGCATCTCGCTGCCCTCCTTCTGCAACTGCGAAGGGTAGGCCTCGTCGGGTATGTTGGTCGAAGACACGAGAGTCTCCTTGCCTCCCACAGAGGTGCCCCAAAGACCCTTGTTGATGGAGTACTCCATCTTCTTGAAATCGGCCTCGAAGCCGTGTTTTTTCAGATACTCTATCTCATATTCGCGCGAGAGTTTCAGGTCGCGGGTGGGGGTGATGATTTTGATTTCGGGGGCGAACACGTCGAAACAGAGGTCGAAACGCACTTGGTCGTTTCCGGCTCCCGTGCTGCCGTGTGCAATGTAGTGTGCGCCAATTTCTTTGGCGTAATTTACTATTGCCAGTGCCTGAAACGTTCTCTCGGAACTCACCGATATCGGGTAGGTCTTGTTGCGAAGAACGTTGCCGAATACCATATATTTAATACATTTGTCGTAGTACTCCTCGGTGATGTCGAGGGTGACATGTTTTTTTGCGCCCAGTGCGTAGGCCTTCTTCTCCACCGTTTCGAGCTCCTCCTGTGAGAAACCGCCCGTGTTGGCCAATGCCGTATAGACTTCCAGATTGAGCTCTTCCTGTAAATATTTCACACAAAACGAGGTATCCAAACCTCCGCTGTATGCCAAAACCACTTTTTCCATATCTGTTCTTTTGTATTTCTTTTTCTGAACTATTCTTTTTTTCTCTCTCTTCTCTGTGCGACAAGCGTGCGACCTATTTGCCGAACAACTTTGCCCAGAACGATTTGTTCTTCTTGGCGGCCTCCTCCTCGGCCTTTTGTCTGGCCACAAGTTCGGGGTCGTAAATCATTCCGGTGCAAAGGCACTTGGTCATGTTTGTGCGTTGCAGAATGTCGTAGTTTACGCACGATTTGCAACCTGCCCAAAACTGCTCGTCATCGGTCAGTTTGGCAAAGGTCACAGGCACATAACCCAGCTCTGTGTTGATGCGCATCACCTGCTCGCCCGTCGTCAATCCGAAGAGTTTTGCGTTGGGGAATCTTTTGCGCGAGAGGTCGAAGGCGGCCTTCTTGATTCGTTTGGCTATGCCCATGCCTCGGTAGGCGGGTTTCACAATAAGGCCCGAGTTGGCCACAAAGTCGTCGTGTCCCCACGACTCTAT
>JAZODY010000223.1:0-10395 GCA_045597245.1 Tidjanibacter sp. | reverse complement strand
GCACGACTCTATGCCGTACTCTATGGCCACATAGCAGTGGCGGGCCAACTCGGCGAAGTAGTCGAGCTTCTCGTCATCCACACAGTCGGGGCGCGTGCCGACCACTATACCCGCCACTTCGGGGTGACCGATGGCCTCGTCATAGAGTGCGCGCAGATGGTCGAGAGGGGCGTAGGTGTTGGAGTATGACTGGAAATAGACCAAGTAGCGCTCCGCCTTGCGGTAACGGCGGCGATGGAACTCTATGCCCTCCTCAATCTGTTGTGTGATGCTCTTCGAGGGTTGGCAATAGGAGGGGGTGAAGGCGTCGTTGTTGCAGAATGTGCAACCTCCGCGCCCTTTGGTGCCGTCACGATTGGGGCATGTGAAACCTCCGTTTACGGCCACTTTCTGCATGCGGCCGCCGAAATGCTCCTTGAAGTAGCGAGAGTAGCTGTTAAGAGGTCTGTTATCGCCCCAGAGATACATGTTGTTGCTTTATCGATTCGATGAAACCCGGGAATGCCGTCCACAGGTGTTCCGTACGGAACCACAACTCGCGGGCCAATGCCTCTTTGGAAGGGCGTTCGCTGCCGATGTCTTTCAGATAGTTCTCGTCGGCGGGGTGTTCGTCGGCCACAAACTCGGCATAATAACTCGGGTAGTGTTTGCGCATGTAGAGCAACTCGCCACCGACAATCTCGCCGGTGCGACGATATTCGCTCCAAAGGTTCAGTACGGCTTTGTCTATATATTTGTCGTTCACGTCGTTTATCACCTCGTCAAACGACTCGAACTCCATCATGGCGATGTAGGTGTAGGCCAAGATGATGGTGGCCTCCATGTGGTCCTCGGGGTCGAGTTCGAGCAGCAGTTCCAGCTGTCCGGCGCACATCTCCCAGTCGCCCACAAGAAAGTGGTCGATGGCGGAGTTGTAGGCGGTCTCAATGGCTGCCTGACACACCTCGTTCTCCCATTCGAGCGCAATCACCTCGTCGTCGGGGATGAGTTCCACAAGTTTCTGAAAGGCCAGAAAGCGTGTGTTGCAGGCCAGTTCGAATTGTTGCTCCATCTCTTGTTGTCGCGAGAGTTCTAACTCGTGACGAAAGTTGAAGGAGTCGCGGCTGCCGTCATCAATGTAATCGATGACGTAGGTCTGGTCGATGGTCGGACTGAGAGTAAGTTTCCCCATGGCACACTTTGAACGAAAAATATAAAATGAAAATTCGCGCAAAAATAATAAATAAAGATTAGATTCGGAGTATAATTGAACCCATATTGGTAAAAAGTGGTTAAATTATTTTGTTTTAATTCAAAAATATCTAACTTTGCGCTCCGAAAAGAGGCCGAAATAGCTCAGTCGGTAGAGCGTTTCACTCGTAATGAAAAGGTCCCGGGTTCGAATCCCGGTTTCGGCTCCACAGGCGAGAGTAGCTGTCAAACCAGATGCTCTCGCTTTTTTTTGTCTTTTGTGGTGGCGTGTGTCGAATGGGGCATGGCGGTGCATGAGGGCCTGCCGCGTTCGGCTCCGATGAGGCGGACGGCATGATAAGAAAAGGCCGCCCTTGCCGGGCGGCCTTTTCTTTCCGTCGGCAATCCGATTTTGCCGACATGGAAATATTCTGTTTCTCTTTTTGAGTTCTCTTACGCCATTTACTTCATCGCCTTAATCTTGTCGATGGCCTTCTGCAAATGCTCCTCGGGGGCGCACAAGCATGCTCTCACATAACGCTCGCCCTGACTTCCGAAGATGGCTCCCGGAACAAGGAACACTCCGCAACCATAGAGATATTTGTCCGAGAACTCATAGCTATCCTTCGCCTCGGCAGGTATTTTGGCCCATACGAACAGACCCTCCTGACCGGCGGCATATTTACAACCGATGGCGTCGAACAACTGCTCGATGAGCTTGGCACGACGGAAATACTTCTCGTTCAACTCGTCATACCACTCGTCGCCCAACTCGGTGAGTGCTGCTGCGGCGGCGGCCTGAACGGGATAGAACATACCCGAGTCCATGTTGCTCTTGAATATCATTATCTTGTCAAGAATCTCCTTTGCACCGCAAACCATTCCCACACGCCAACCGGCCATGTTGTGGCTCTTGCTGAGCGAGTTCATCTCGATGGCGGTCTCTCTGGCGCCCTCAACCGACAGCAGGCTCAGATGCTCGCTGGTGCGGGTGAAGCTGTAAGGATTGTCGTGCACAAGCAGAATGTTGTGACGCTTTGCGAAATCGACCAGCTTCTCGAATATCTCAATCGACGCGCGTGCTCCGGTGGGCATGTTGGGATAGTTCACAATCATCACTTTCACACCGCTCAGGTCCATGCTCTCCAATCCGTCGAAGTCGGGCATCCAATTCTCCTCTTCAAGCAACTTGAAATCTACGGGAATGGCGCCTGTGAGATAGGCTGCCGACTTGTAGGTGGGGTAGCCGGGGTTGGGGATGAGCACCTTGTCGCCCGGATTGAGGAAGGTCTGGTAGATGTGCATGATGCCCTCTTTGGAACCGAGCAACGGCAAAATCTCTCCCTCGGGGTTGAGCTCCACGCCATAATATTTCTTATACCACTCGGCAATGGCGTTGCGCAGAATCTTGGCACCGCGATAGGGCTGATAGACATGCACGTCGGGTTTCTGGGCCTCGGTGTAGAGTCGTTCGATGACGATTTGGTGAGGCGGCAGGTCGGGACTGCCAATACCCAAACTTACGATATCGTGACCTTCGGCACGAAGTCTGGCGATTTCCGCATTCTTCTGTGAGAAGTAGTACTCACCGACATTGTTGAGTTTTTCGGCTGCTTTGAAGTTCTTCATTTTTCTATGCTGTTATAAAATCGTTAGTTCTGTTTTGTCTGCTTTTCTCACACGTCCGCACTCTCTCCTCCCGCACACTCTCCTCCCGCTCTTTCCGCTGCCTCCCGCACTCACACACACACTCTCTCTCTCTTCCCACTCATCTCTCTTTTTCCGTTGCCCCCCCGCTCTCTCCGCGGCCTTTGTTTCTGCTCACTCCTCCCGCTCTGCTTTTTAATTGTCACGCTTTGCGTGTTTTTAATTGTCGGGCTTTGCTGCGCAAGGCGTGTGGATGTTGCAAATGTAACAAAAAAACATTTATGAAATACCCGCCGTCGGGTTTTTATACGCTTTTGTTGATAACTATTTGATAATTTAACGCCACGCCCCCTACATGGTATAACCTTTGCGAACTATATTTGTGAAAAACAAACAACTGCAAATATTCACAATCATGACAAACGAAAAACCGCATATCGAGATTGAGGTCGATTCGTCGGCCCCCGAACTCTACTCCAATCTGGCCATCATTTCACACTCCGTTTCGGAGTTCGTCTTCGACTTTGCCACCGTGCTCCCCGGCATGAACAAGGCGAAGGTGAAGAGCCGCATCATCCTTTCGCCCGAGCATACCAAAAGATTGCTCCTCTCGTTGCAGGAGAATGTGGCGCGCTACGAGGCCACTATTGGTAAGATAGAGATGCGTCAGCCGGCCAAAGGGCAGAACTTCAACAATATGGGCGAGGCCTAAGCGGGCCGGTTCCAGTGGGCTGACGTAATTCCGAAGTGATGTATGATTGCTTCGGCAGGCAGGGTCGTTGTTCCTGTCTTCCGTCACCAGCCGTCCGTCCCCCGCGTCGGGCAGTGATGTTGAAAAAGCGGGGCCGGTGCCGGCCCCGCTTTTTGTGTGCGTTTAATTCTCTGCCATGAAATCATCTTTGACTTGTTCGATGAATTCACGCATGGAGGTTAAATTATATACTCTTGGAATAATATTATAGGCTTCTTGCAGTTTGCTTTTGGCTTGTTTCCAGCCGATTCCGTCTGTAATCCAAACGAACTCGAATTGTGGAATAGAATTGATTTTAGGGGCTATTTCGGAGTAGGCACGAGCCACTTCATTGAGTTTCGAGCCACCCCCGCTATAAAAATTCACCTCTGTCAGGTAGGTTTTGATAGGTGTTTTGACGACAAAATCAAATCGTTTACGGTCGTTGCCAAGCACTTGTGCTATCTGCGGCCATTCGCTTGATGAGATTTCTTTTCGATAAGGAATAGAGTTTGATGAAAATATTTGAGCCACCATGTTCTCCATGATATGGCCGCTTCTGTTTTTTCGCGCATTGCTATCGAGTCCGGTTTCTATGCCCAAAACATAGTCGGTCAGGTCTTTTATCTTGTTTTCCCGAAACATTTTGGACAGTCCGGTTTGGTCCAGAAATTCGACAATGCCGTCAATGCTGTCAAAGTGATTGCCGATGCGGATGTTCCGACCTTCCGATGTCAGTATCTGTTTCTCGTCATTGTTTCGTACGGCGATGAGGATGTTCATTATTTTGAAGACACTTCGATCTCGTTCCCAAATTAGCTCGACCCCCTTTCTTATGTCGGCTCTGCCTAAAAGACTGTTAAGCATACACAGGCTTAGTCTTATGTCGTCCACATTTTGATTTATTTTTTCGAAATCACAGAAGAAGTCGAGAGTTTGATTCGTCTCTTTTAGCTGAGAAATGAATGTGTCGAAATCCTTTTTCATAGATGTTCCTGTGTGAATGGCGGTTTAGTTGTCGTTGTTGTAGTTGCGAACCAAAATCTCCGTCACTTTCCCTCTTTTTGAGGCGACCGAATTTATGCTTCTTTTGGCCCATACCCGTTCTATTATGTATTCCGAATAAAGGGTGTCGAAATAACCGCTCATTTTATTTTGGTCTGTATTGTCGTCGGAATTACTTAACATGAATTTATATCCGGCCGCCTCGATTCGATCACAATATCGTTTCAAGCGTATATGTGCATTATCGTCGAATGCCTCCTTGTTGTATGTGTTGAAATTAGAGGTGTGGCTTATGGGGCGATATGGAGGATCGAAATAAAATAGCGTCTCTCCTTTTGCATGAGAGAATGTCTCTTCGAAATCACCAGTTAAGATCTCAACCCGTTTGAGAATATTGCTGTCGTGGCGAATGGTCTCTTCGTCACATATTAGTGGTGACGCATATCTTCCAAACGGGACATTGAATAAGCCCGACTTATTAACCCGATAGAGCCCGTTGAAACAAGTTTTGTTGAGAAAGAAAAACAGGGTGGTGCTTTCAATGGGAGTATGTCCCCCATTGTTATATCGAGAACGAATATTTGTGTAAAACTCTTTTCGGGCCTCTTCTGATTTGATGGAGAGGTATGTATGCTCTATCTCTTTCAATGCACATATCAACTCTTCCGCATAATCTCTTACCGTCTTGTAACAGGTTGTCAGGTTGTGATTTATGTCATTAATGACGGCATGGGATATGTTGGGGTAGTGTTCCAACATGTAAAATAGCATGGCTCCACCGCCAACAAAAGGTTCGATGTATGTTGCATCATCCCATTTGTGGAAGTTTGCGGGTAGTAATTCGTTCAGTTGAGAGATGAGTTGTCCTTTCCCGCCAACCCATTTTACGAAAGGTTTCGCTTTCATTTTATCTGTTCTCCTTGACAGGTGTGCTGATTATTGCGGGGCCGGCATCGGCCCCGCTTTTTGTGTGCGTTTAATTCTCTGCCATGAAGTTCTCGATGTCTTCCACCGTCACCGGTATGCGCTTGTCGCGGCCCAGACGAACGTTTCCCGTCTCCGTTATCAACACATCCTCCTCTATGCGGATGCCTCCGAAGTCGTAGTAGGGTTCCAATTTCGAGTAGTTGATGAACTCCTCGTGGCGGTGCTCCCTCTTCCAACTCTCTATCAGGGCGGGAATGAAATAGATGCCCGGCTCGTTGCTCATCACCGTACCCGGGCGAAGACGCCAATTCTGGCGCATGATGCAGGTGTCTATCTCGCTCGCGCGGGCTGCAAGAGCCGAGAAATCGCTCAATCCTCGTTCGCCGAGGTTTTCGCAATCGTGAACATCAAGGCCTATGCCGTGGCACAATCCGTGGGGCATGAACATCCATGTCGCTCCCGCCTTCACCGCCTCCTCGGCGTTGCCCTTCATCAGCCCCAATCCGATAAGGCCTTCGGTAAGCGCAATCAGTGCTTGGTCGAACACCTTCATGTAGGAGCCCGGAGCGGCCACCTCAAACACGCGATTCAGCGCGTCGAGAACAACATTGTAGACCTCTTTCTGCCTCTGTGTGAACTTGCCGCTCACCGGAATGGTGCGTGTGTGGTCGCTGCAATAGTTGTTCAGTGCTTCGCCTCCGAGGTCCATCAAGAGCAGTCGTCCGTTTTCGAGAGTTCCCTCGTGGCTGTGGTTATGCAGCGTTTCGCCGTGCTGCGACACTATGGAGTGGAACGATGTGCCCAGGCCGTACTGCCACGATATGCCGTTCACCAGTCCCGCAATCTCCCTCTCGGTCACTCCCGCCTTGGCGGCCTTCATGGCTCCCGTATGCATGCGATAACCCACCTCAAAGGCCTCTTCGAGGGCCTCAATCTCCTCTGCATCTTTCACCTCGCGCATCTCGGCGACGGCAATGTTGAGGTCGGTGGAGAAGTGCTTCGACAGCATCTCGGGGGCGATACCCGTCCAACTGCTCAGTTGCAGGGCCGTGTCGCCACGATAGGGGTTGAGGAAATGTATGCGGCGCCCTTTGCGGATGGCCTGCTCGATGTATTCGGCCGCCTTGTCGGCCGGTGCCGTATTCTCCACACCCACCTGTTCGCCGAGCTCTTTTAGCGACGGTTGCGGGCCGGTCCAGATGATGTCGCTCACGGTGAAGTCGTTGCCGAAGAGCATGTCGAGTCCGTTGTCGCAATCTATTATCGCATTCAGCCCCGGGATGTTGAGACCGAAATAGTAGAGGAATGTGCTGTCCTGACGATAGTCGAAGGCGTTGTCGAAATAGTTTCTCGGGGCCTCGTTGTTGCCCGGCAGAACGATGATTCCGCTCTTTATCATGCCGCGCAGGGTGTTGCGGCGGCGTATGTAACTCTCTTTTCTAAACATGGTGTGTTGTTTTTTTTGTCGGTTCAATCACAAATATATCTTTTTTCGGCGACAAAAAAAAGAGGTGCCTCTTAGGTGCATCTCTTTTTCTCGATTGATTCTCAAAAATTGTCCTGACCTTGCAACTATTTTGCAGCGGCAACAGACTCTTTTCTGAACTCTTTCATCAATTTGGAGAGTTCCAAAGCGGCCTTGCGTGCGCGGGTGCCGGCAGCCTTGTTGCCTTTCTCTACCTGTGCGGCGGCATTGGTCTGGAAAATAGCAATCTGTTCGTTAATCTGTTTCAATAAGTTCTCCATTGTGATTGTGGTTATTTAAGTTAATAATATAGATGGTACAAATATAGCTAAAAAAACTTAATCTCCAAATATATTGCACTATTTTTTAATTCTTTATTTTTGTCTGTCCCCGTACTGTGATAATATTAAAAAAGTCCGCGTGCGAAAAGAGGACTTAATGGATTATCTTTGCGCTGTTATGGATAATTTTAATTTCTTATTTGTTTGTATGAAAAAGGCGTTTTTTGTCATTTTTGCAACCTTTTGTTTGGCCGCATGCTCCGAGGGAGGTTTTTCGCGTGCCGAGTCGGAACTCATCGGCACATCCGACGAGGGTGCCATGAGGCTGGTCACGACAGACAATCCCGCCGACTCGCTCTTCCTGCGTCGTACGGCCCGACCGCTCCTCGACGAACACATCTCTTCGCCCGCCTTCAAGGTGTTGTGCGACCGCATGTTGGCCACTGTGACCGACCCTTTGAACGACGGAGTGGGCATTGCCGCTCCGCAGGTGGGGTTGGACTATGCGTTGGTGGCGGTACAGCGTTTCGATAAGGCGGGAGAGCCGTTTGAATTCTTTGTCAATCCCTCCATAGGTTGGTCTTCGGAGAGTATGTCTTTGGGTGGCGAGGGATGTCTTTCGGTTCCCGATTTGTATGGCGAGGTGATGCGCCACGATTCGGTGGAGGTCATCCATCTCGACCCTGCCACATTGTTGCCCGTTACGGAGCGTGTGGGCGGATTTACGGCCGTAATCTTTCAGCATGAGATAGACCACCTCAGCGGACGTCTTTACATCGACCGCGCCCACTCCGTCACCCGCGAGTGACCCTCCTCCGACCCGACAGGAATCGGCAAAACCCTCTCGGTGTCGCAATCTTTCACAACCTCGTCGGTCCGCGCTCCGCAGCCCTTTTTGCGTGGCGGGGCCGAGAGTCGTACAGAGATGAACAGCAAAGCCGCCCCGTTTGTTCGGGGCGGCTTTGCTGTGCTGTCGGCGGTGTGGGTGTTCGTATGGGGCAGGAGCCGCATGCGTCGTCGCACGCCGTCGCAAATCGTATGTCAGATGACGATGTTGATAATCTTCTTCGGGACGATGATAATCTTCTTCGGAGTCTTGCCCTCTGTGTAGCGGGCGGTGTTCTCGTCGGCCATCACAGCCTCCTCAATCTCCTTGTTGCTCAAATCCAACGAAAGCTCCTTCTTGAAGCGCATCTTGCCGTTCACCGACACCGGATACTCGAAGCTGCTCTCCACCAGATAGGCGGGGTTGAACTCCGGATAGGCGGCGTCGCATATCGAACCCTCGTTGCCCAACAGATGCCACAACTCCTCGGTGATGTGGGGTGTGAACGGGGTCATCAATATGGCGAGCGGTTCGAGGATTGCGCGTTTGTTGCAGTCGCCCAGCTCGTTGAGACATATCATGAAGGCGCTCACCGAGGTGTTGAACGAGAAGTTCTCTATGTCTTCGCGCACCTTCTTGATGGTCTTGTGCAGCGTCTTCAACTCTGCCGCGGTGGGCTGTTCGTCGCTCACGTTCCAATTGCCCTGACGGTCGTAGAACTTGTTCCAGAAACGACGCAGGAATTTGTGTACTCCGTCTATGCCGTTCGTGTCCCACGGTTTGCTCTGCTCCAACGGACCGAGGAACATCTCATACATGCGCAACGTGTCGGCGCCGTAGTTGTCCACGATGTGGTCGGGATTGACGACGTTGTACATCGACTTGCTCATCTTCTCAATCGCCCATCCGCACACATACTTGCCGTCCTCCAAGATGAACTCGGCGTCGGCATAATCGGGGCTCCACTTGCGGAACGCGTCGAGGTCGAGGATGTCGTTCTTGACGATGTTCACGTCCACATGTATCTCCTGTGTTTCGTACTGCTCTTTCAGGCCCAGCGACACATATTTGTTGCTGCCCACCACGCGATAAACGAAGTTGGAGCGGCCCTGAATCATTCCCTGATTCACCAGCTTCTTGAACGGCTCGCTCTCGCAGACATAGCCCAAATCATAGAGGAATTTGTTCCAATAGCGCGAATAGATGAGGTGGCCCGTTGCGTGTTCGATGCCGCCCACATAGAGGTCCACGTTGCGCCAATATTCGTTCTCCTTCCTGCCCACCAGAGCTTCGTTGTTGCGGGGGTCCATGTAGCGCAGATAGTAGGCCGACGAGCCTGCGAATCCGGGCATTGTGCTGAGCTCGTAGGGGAAGCCCTCCTCGGTGCACCAACCCTCCACGCGGGCCAAAGGCGGCTCGCCCTGTTCGGTGGGACCGAAGTTCTTTATCTCGGGCAGCACAAGCGGCAGTT
This sequence comes from Tidjanibacter sp., assembly GCA_045597245.1. Classification (GTDB taxonomy): domain Bacteria; phylum Bacteroidota; class Bacteroidia; order Bacteroidales; family Rikenellaceae; genus Tidjanibacter. Next base: position 873 of record JAZODY010000223.1, on the reverse strand, counting down.
TCTCCTCCGAAACGGGGTAGGCCACGTCGTCCTTGTAATATACGGGGAACGGTTCGCCCCAGTATCTCTGGCGGCTGAATATGGCGTCGCGCAGGCGGTAGTTTATCTGTTTCTTGCCCAGTCCGCGTTTCTCCACCTCGTCGAACATCATCGGTATGGCCTCTTTAACATCGAGACCGGTAAGCAGGCCCGAGTTAATCATCTTTCCGGCTTTGGCATCGTAGCTCTCCACGCTGATGTCGCCGCCCTCCACCACCGGAATTATGGGGAGATTGAAGTGCTTGGCAAAGGCGTAGTCGCGTGAGTCGTGAGCCGGCACAGCCATGATGGCGCCCGTACCGTAACCTGCCAATACATAGTCGCTTACATAGATGGGAATCTGCTCCTCGGTGAAAGGATTCACGCAATAGGAGCCGGTGAACACGCCGCTCACCCTCTTGGTTTCGGCAATGCGCTCGCGTTCGCTGCGGGTCTTGGTCATCTCCAAGTAGTTCTCCACAGCCTCTTTGTTCTCCTCTGTGGTGAGCTCCATAACCCATTCGTGCTCGGGCGCAATCACCATGAACGTCACACCGAAGATGGTGTCGGGGCGGGTGGTGAAAATCTCCAATTTGCGCTCGCTGCCGGCCACGTCGAAAAACATCTGGGCACCCGTACTGCGGCCAATCCAGTTGCGCTGAATCTCCTTCAACGAGTCGCTCCATTCGAGCGTGTCAAGACCGTCCAAAAGTCTTTGGGCATAAGCCGTTACGCGCAGCAACCACTGCTTCATCTGTTTCTGTACCACAGGGTGTCCGCCTCTCACCGACAGGCCGTCCTTCATCTCGTCGTTGGCCAACACCGTTCCGAGTTTCGGACACCAATTGACCATCG
>JAZODY010000222.1:0-7492 GCA_045597245.1 Tidjanibacter sp. | reverse complement strand
ATTTAATCGTATTGGCCGAAACACCCATACACTCCGCGATGCTCTTATTGGTCAGCCCCATCATGGCCAGCAGTACCACCACCATCTCTTTCTCGGTTAAGTCCGCCGACATCAACTCTCCTTTATATATATTAATGTATATCTCACACCAATTTCTCTTGAAACGCGCCTGCGCCCTCTGCACATCGCGATAAAATCCCTCCGAACGACTCCTGATGATGGAGGTGTCGTGGCCACCCAACAGCATGTGTAACTGCACGAAAGGGAGCACCAATCCGTCGGGAACGGCGCGGTCGGCAGCCTCGGCAATCAACTCGCAGGCCCGTCGGCCATTGCCCGACACAATCTCGTTTATGGCCCAGATGAGCAACACATAAACCTCACCCACCACACAGCGGGTGACACGATACAACTCCCTCAACATACACAACACACCGTTCAACTCCTCTCTGCGTCCCTGCAAGAAGAGCAGCATGGCGTAACTCTTGTAGGCCGACATCCTCAACGAGCCGGAGACACCCGAGAAGTCGCCCTTGCGCAACCACTCGGGATAGAGTCTGGCGTCGCGTTGCAACAAGACGAGCGACAGTTCGGCCACCACCAAGTCGCTGAGAATCTTATATTCTTCACTTCCTTTTACCTCCTCCGTCACCTCTTGATGACGCTTGGAAATCTTACGCCATACACCCGCGGCATCCTCTTCGAAAGCAAGGGCATGAACGGCTTTAATGGCCATCATCGCCAGATTACCAACCGCATCCTCGCCACTTAACGAGCCGAGCAGTTCGTTCAACGCGTCAGAGCGGCCCTGATACAATCGCAACCACGCCATAGCCATCCGGCCATGCTCCTCCCCCAACTTCATCTCTCTCAGCGTGTTCTCGGCATTGCCGGGCTCGAAAGAGATGCCGAAAAGAGGATGCAGAAGGTGGGGACCAATCTTTATTCTGTCGGTCTGCATGCTGCCGCGCATATCGTCCGGCTTGGCCGCCTCGGCAGGAATCAGCCACATTCTTCCGCGTTTTACGGCCCCCACAACCCTGCCCGAAGAGCAATATTTCTGCACCATTCTCACATCCACACCCCACTGTGCGGCAGCCTCGTTTGCCGAAAGATAAATCATAATCCCTTCTTAGTTCGTTAATGCGAATTTTATATCGACTATAAACTTAACAAAAATTTAACAATAATATGCCGAAAAGTCCGTTTATGCTATATTACCTACCCGAACAGACCATGTTTCGGGCTTTTCGGAACATCATCCTTTGCTCTCCCTACCTAACCTCCATCACATATACCGGCTGCGGCTCCACCTCTTCGAGGCTCTCGCCGTCGCCCTGACCGGTGTGCTGAACGAAGATGTGCAACATGCCGCGCTCGGCCCATAGCTTGGTGTCATACGAAGGCTCCCAACTCTCCACCGAGAAGTCGGTAAGGTCGCGCACTCTCCACTCGCCCGCCGCCAGATTGTCGCACTCGGCCAATGAAACACGACTGCCCCTCTCCTCATCGCGAAAGATGTAGCGCACCTCCACCTTGTCATCGCCGGCCGTACGTACCGCAAGACGCGGACGGGCAATGGGAATCTTCTTGGAGCCGGCACCGCTCAGCGAGAAGGGGGTCTTGCGCAGGCCCAGCTGTTGCTGTCGCCACTCCCTGCCATCGAAATAGACCAATCTGTATTGCGGCACCTCACTCTCCGCATCGCGCCAATAGGAGGCGATGTAGGGGCGTGTGGCATCGTCACAAGCCATCGAGGTCTGATTTATCAGTTCGCTGTTCTGCGGAATAAGGCACACATACTCGGCATTGCCGGCCGTAATGGGCAACGCATACTCGCTCTTGCGGTCGCTGCGGAACCAACTTACGCCTCCGTCGGGCGAATAGGCATAACAGAGGTCGTGGTTGGTCTCCACGTTGTAGGTCTCGCGCCACACCCACGACACATGCAGTCCGCCCTCGGAGTCGGCACACATCTGCCAATAGGCATTGCGTTCCCTCTCGCCATCGATGAGCGACGACTGCACCCTGCTCCACGTATCGTTCTCGTTGTCGAATCGGTTGAGCACCATGTTGCCGTTACCCGAGCTGCCGTCGCGATAGGCAAAAATCAGGTCGCCGTCGGGAAGCGAACAGAACTCCGGATAGGTCACCTTACCCTCCTCCGTACCCGCCATAGGCATCATCTCACCCAATTCCAAAGAGCCCGCCTCCACGGCACGCGCATAGTGCAACGGATGGCCGTGGTGGTCCCACGCCACATGCAACACACCGTCGCCATCCACTCCGAGCGAGATGACATTGTGGGCATCGGTCACATTGCCGCCATATTGGGTCACATGCAGTTCCCACTCGGCGGAACCCAACCGACGTGCCCCGAGCACCATCTGCCCGTCGGCATTATAGAAAGCGGTATATTGCCTGTCGCCATGAGTGACCAGCGATTGATTGCGAAACACGGTGGTGTTCACACTGTTGCGGGCCCAAGCCCCGTCGGCAACCTTTACCAGACGGTCGCCATGCGAACACGAAACCGCAAGAAGAATCAACAGAGCAGCCGGAAGAGTTGTATGTTTCATGATGTAAACGGATTTATTGGAGGAGAAACAATTTTTTTATAATAATACGCAAGTTACACAATTTTTTTGACCTATCAACCCCTTCGGCACGCAAATATCTTGGGTTCGGGAAGATGAAGGTAAACTCTTTTTTCGTATATTTGTGAATTATAGGGTGCGGCCACGGAGGCGAGAGTCGAAGTTCTCTCCGCCACACGCCACACCTTATATATAATAACAGAGTTTACAACAACAAAACTGCGACATCATGGAATTACTGAAAGTGGAACACGTGACCAAGAGCTTCGTCAAGCACAAAGCCCTCGACGATGTGTCACTAACCATTCCGCGCGGAAGCGTCTACGGCCTGCTGGGACCCAACGGTGCCGGCAAGACCACTCTCATCCGCATCATAAACCGAATCACCGCGCCCGACAGCGGCACCGTATATCTCAACGGCAAACCACTCCGACCCGAGGATGTGACCCGCATAGGCTATCTGCCCGAGGAACGCGGCCTGTATAAAAACATGAAGGTGGGCGAACAGGCCCTATACTTTGCACAACTCAAAGGTCTTACGCGACGCGACGCAACGGCACGCCTCAAAAAGTGGTTCACCCATTTCGGCATTCAGGGCTGGTGGGACAAGAAGGTGACCGAACTGAGCAAGGGCATGGCCCAGAAGGTGCAGTTCATCGTGACCATACTGCATGAACCCGAATTGCTAATCTTCGACGAGCCGTTCAGCGGTTTCGACCCCATAAATGCCAATCTGCTCAAAGAGGAGATAATGAAGTTGCGCGACAACGGAGCCACCGTAATATTCTCCACCCACAACATGGCCTCGGTGGAGGAGGTCTGTGACCACATAACACTCATCAACAAATCGCGCAACATACTCAGCGGCAGGGTGGACGAGATACGTCATGCCCACGGCAACAACATCTTCGAGGTGGACTTCCGAGGCCGTCGCGAAGAGCTGACCGCAATGCTGGCCGACAAGTGCACACTCTTGGAGAGCAACGACGAGAACACGGTATACAATTCGCTGAAAATACACATTCCCGACGACAACAGCGTGCGCAGCATCATAGCACTGATAAACGAGACGGTGGAGATTCGCTCGTTCCGCGAGGTGATTCCCAGCATGAACGACATCTTCATAAAGGCTGTGGCAGGACAACTCTAACCTTCCCGCCCGCCCATACAACCATTCAACAGAGAGAGAAACAAAACAAAAAAGAGGAGAGATGAGCAAAATAGGTATTATAGCAGGACGCGAATTCAACGAACGCGTGCGCAAAAAAAGTTTCATCATAACCACCATACTGATGCCCGTATTCTTTGTGGGTCTGATAGTTGCCATGTCGCTCATGATGAGTTTCCAGCAAGAGAAGGAGCGACATATAGCCGTTATCGACGAGAGCGGCATGGTGGCACAACACTTGCAGAACGGCGGCGACCTAACGTTCGAGCCGAGCCGGAAAAGTTTCGATGAGATTGCGACCGAGCATTCCGAGGAACTGTTCGGAATATTGGTCATAGGGTCCGACGTGATGGAGAACCCGAAAAATGTACAGTTCTACACTTATGAGTCCTCAACCATAATCATTGAGGAGAGCATCACCGACCAGATAAAAAACATACTCGAAGAGGAGAAACTGAAAAGCTACAACATAGAGAATCTGTCCCAGATACTCAACGAAATCGAAACTCCGGTGAGCATGCAGGTGAGCCAAATCACCGCCTCGGGCGAGACGAAGGCGGTGTCGAACATATTGAACATAGCAATCGCCTATCTTTTCGGTCTGATGATTTACATGGTGGTCTTCCTCTATGGCAACATGGTGATGCAGGGCGTCATTGAGGAGAAGAGCAACAAGGTGTTGGAGGTGATGGTATCGAGCGTCAAACCGTTCCAGCTGATGATGGGTAAGATATTGGGCATAGCCGCGGTGGCGGTGTTGCAATTTGCTATATGGGTGGTATTCATTGTGGGCGTGGGAGGCGCAGTGATGAATCTTTTTGCCGGCGACATGATTGAGGCTGCTGCGGCAATGCAGAACGGCATGCCGATGGACATGAACTCCATGAACATGGATGCCGACATGGCCTCAGCCATAAACACCATCACCGACCCCGCCTATCTGATGAGAATATTCGGCGGATTCCTCATCTTCTTCATTGGCGGCTACCTGCTCTACTCGGCCATGTTCGCTGCCGTCGGTAGCGCGGTGGACAACGAGAAGGATACCCAGAATCTGCAACTCCCCATCAGCATTCCGCTCATAGTGGCATTGCTGGTGATGGTGAATGCCATGCAGGACCCCAACGGACAGTTGGCCTTCTGGTTCAGCATCATTCCGTTCACGTCGCCTGTGGTGATGATGGCACGTCTGCCCTACGGAGTTCCCGACTGGGAGTTGGGGCTGGCAATAATATTGCTGTTTGCAACCTTTGTGGGTATGGTGTGGCTGGCCGGCAAGATATATCGCGTGGGCATCTTCATGTACGGAAAGAAACCGACCCTGAAAGAACTCATCAAGTGGAGCCGCTACAAAGCCTGAGCAGGTTGGCAGAGCCACTTAAACATGGGTGCAGCCAAGAGGCGTCGGAGAGTTCGCGAATGCCGGACAAACAATTGTTCCGACAAAAGCATGGAGAACCTCCGACAAGGGGTTATTAACACTATTCGGGGTTGCTCCCGATAAGGGGAACACGAGACAGTTGGGTTACGGGCAGGTCGGCAGAGCCACTTAAACATGGGTGCAGCCAAGAGGCGTCGGAGAGTTCGCGGATGCCGGACAAACAATTGTTCCGACAAAAGCATGGAGAACCACCGACAAGGGGTTATTAACACTATTCGGGGTTGCCCCCGATAAGGGGAACACGAGACAGTTGGGTTACGGGCAGGTCGGCAGAGCCACCAAACCACGGAGTACAGACCAATATAAATTTAGTACCAACATACTAACAATAAACAAAAATGGTGTTTTTGAAGATTTTGCTGATTATGTCGATTGTGCTGCAATTCTTTGCTGTGATTGTGGCGTTGCGACTGATGAAACGAACGAAGTATAATGTGGCGTGGATACTGCTGTCTGTTGCATTCACGGTGATGTGTTTTTTGCGTTTCGGCGAGTGGTTTCAATATACGGGCGACAACGACAGGATGCTCAGTCTTTCCCCCCAGACGCTGGTGTGGTGCGGAGTGGTGACGTCGTTGTGTCTGGCCATCGGCACATTCTTTTTGAGCAAGATTTTCACTTATATAGAGAGGTTGGAGGCGCAGCGCCGACTTACGGAGCGACGTATATTGTCCACCACATTGCGTACCGAGGAGAACATGCGCCTGCGTTTCTCGAAGGAGTTGCACGACGGTCTCGGGCCGCTGCTGTCGTCGGCCAAGATGGCCTTGTCGGCACTCTCTGACGAGAACTCTTCGGAGACCAACATGGAGATTGTAAACAGTGCCATGGAGGTGATAGATGAGTCGATATGCTCTCTGAGAGAGATTTCCAACAACCTCAGTCCGCATATATTGAAGGATTTCGGCCTGACGCGCGGACTGAATAATTTCATAAAGAGACTTGTGAATGCGGGCAACGTGAAGATTACGTTCAAGACAAACATAGGCTCCGGCAGATTCAACAACGATACGGAGGTGATACTCTATCGCGTGACATGCGAGTTGATAAACAACAGTTTGAAATATGCCTCGTGCAGCAAGATAAACATATCGCTTCAACACCAGAACGATGTGATTACGTTGATTTATTCGGATAACGGAGTTGGTTTCGACCCGAAGAACAGCTACGAAAACGGCATGGGTCTGTCGAACATCTCGTCGCGCATCAACTCGCTCAAAGGAAGTTTCTCCATAGAGAGCGAGCCGGGCGGCAAGGGCATGCAGGCAGTGATTGTGGTGAACGGAATATTGGAAAATGGCAGAAAGAGCGAAAATTAGAATAGTGCTTGTGGACGACCACACACTCTTTCGCGGCGGATTGAGGGGCCTGCTCTCCATGCGCAGCGAGTGTGAGGTGGTGGGAGAGGCTTCCAACGGTGCCGAGTTTCTCGACCTGATAAAGGAGGTGGAGTGCGACGTGGTGCTGCTCGACATCGACATGCCTGTAATGAACGGCTTGGAGGCGGCACGCAGGGCACTGGATGACAATCCGCTGATGAGAATCATTGCGCTCTCGATGCACGGGGCGAGCGAATACTATTTCGCCATGGTGGAGGCCGGAGTGAAGGGTTTCCTGCTTAAAAATTCGGATATCGACGAGGTGGAGGCTGCCATCAGATGTGTGCACGACGGAGGCAGTTACTTCTCCAAACAACTGCTCGACGACTTCGTGGTGGACCTGCGCGAGAGCGACACCAAGTTGCCCGAGGATGACGAGACGGCAGACGGCGCCATATCGGAACGCGAAAGGGAGGTATTGCTGTTGATATGCAAAGGACTCTCCAATGCCGAGATAGCCGAGAAACTGTTTATATCGAAGCGTACGGTGGACAAGCATCGCGCCAACATACTCGAAAAGACCGGTTGCAAAAACACCGCCAACATGGTGGTCTATGCCATAAAACACTCCCTCGTAAATCTCTGACGCACAGCGTTGCTTTTGAGGAATAGCACCCAAACACCTGAGAGGGAGGCAGAGCGTCGTTTTTATGGAGGGGTACCGCGGCATTTCAGAGGGAGGCAGGATGCCTCATCAGTATACTAAAAAATTGTGCTTATGAAGATATTGACCAAAATCAAATCGAGCAATCTGCTGCTGGTGCTGTGGCGTGTGTTGCTGGTCTATGCGGTGCTGTGGCTCTGCCGCGGCATATTCTGGATTTACAATGCCGACCTGATTGGCTCCACCTCGGCCGACGAAGTCGGGCAACTCATCTATGGTGCATGGCGTTTCGATACGGTGAGC
>JAZODY010000221.1:0-4831 GCA_045597245.1 Tidjanibacter sp. | reverse complement strand
TGCGATAGGTGCAATCCTTCACTTGCAGATTGCGCACCGTCTCGTCATACTCGCCGATAGCGGCAAGGATTCGGCCGGCATAAGAGTCATAACGCTCCTTGACAGCCAAGTAGCGCTCCTTGTTGGCATCGAACCACGGCTTGTGGTTGTTCTGCGCCAGCAGGTCAAGAAAATCTATCACCTCTCTCATATCTCTTGAAATTTTTGTTTATTCTCTCTCTCGTCACACCGTCGTTCTCCGACGCCGTTGCGTGCATTGCCGTCTGCTACTCGTCTTGCGATGACAGTCTTATGCGCGACACCACCGGCAGATGGTCGGAATAGTTCACCTGCGGAACATCATACTCCTCCACCGAAAAATGGTCGGAAACAAGAATATAGTCGATGCGCAACAAATTACCGAAATCCCTGAACGTATGGACAAATCCCACGCCCTGCTCGGTGAACGTATCGTGCAATCCGCGCCTGATGACACGATAAGCATAAGAACCCGCCGTATCGTTGAAGTCGCCACAAACCACCACGCCATAGGGTGACTGCGCCACAAACTCGTGCAGCCTACGGGCCTGCTCGGCACGAAGCACATAGTTGTCGGCCAACTTGCGGCTCAACGTCATCATCTTCTCCCCCGCGGTGGTGTCGCCGAGGATTCGCGGAGTGATTGTCTCGTTGCGGTCTTTCTGAGTGATGTGGGTGCTTTGCAGATGGCTCGAAATCACCCTCACCGTATCGGTCCCAATCTTCAAATCGGCCCACATGGAGTAGATGCGCGGAGTATCCATATCGACCACTCCCGAATTGACAATGGGAAAAACACTGTAAATGGCCAAGCCTCCACCGTCGGCCGCAACGGCCCCCTCGTCGTAATTGACAAAAGTGGAGTAACGCATGTCGCCGAGCGCGGCCTCCATACGGCTCAGATAGCTACTCGTCTTCCTGAACTCCTGAAAACATATCACCGAAGCGGAATTGGCATTGGCCATCTCCGCAATCTTCTCTATCACATCGGCCCTATCCTCCTGCTCGGTCGCAAAAAAGCCCAACACATTGTAGGTCATGACCACAAAACCGTTCTGTTCCTCATCGTCGGTCTCATCCTGCTCGACGGCATATTGTTTCACCAATTCCGGTCTGTAAAAGAGCTTCACACTTCCCAATCCAACCATCACCACCGCAAGCGACAACCAAAACACCCTGCTCCACCGCACGGCCCAATAGAGCATACAAATCAAATTTGCGACATAAATAAACGGATAGAACAATCCGGCCACGGCCAAGAGCGGCATTTTCTCTGGTGAAATCAAGCGGGCCATGAATGAGAGCAGAAAGGCAACAACCAGAACAATCGTCAGCAACAGCACAATGCCATCGACCACTCTAATCCAAAGAGTTCCCACGCCCGACTTGTCATCCGCACGTCCGCCACCTCTCTTGGAGTGTTTTCGCTTACTGCCGTAGTATCCGTAATCCGACATACTCTTCCTCTCTATAATATCACCAGCGGGCGCGACATCACTATTCGACACCGCACTTCCGCCCGTTCATCAATAATAAATCTCGTTTCGTCTTCGCCAATATCTGAGCAAAATCCAACCCCACAACATTCCTCCCACATGGGCGAAATGGGCCACACCGCCTCCGCCTCTGATGCCTAAAAGCAACTCCACAACACCGTATATCACCACAAACCACTTTGCCTTCAACGCCACCGGAGGAAACATGAGCATTATGATGTTGTTGGGATGAATCATTCCGAAGGCCAACAGCAGGCCGAACACCGCACCCGAGGCTCCCACGGTGGAGACATCATTGGCCCAGCGGGCCACCGATGCGGGCGAATAGTTGCCCACAAGGCTCATATAATCGATATAGTACGCCCCCAGCTGAATGATTCCCGCACCTATTCCGCACATCAGATAATAGACCAAAAAACGGCGACTGCCCATATCATACTCCAATATGCGGCCAAACATCCACAGTGCTAACATATTGAAAAACAGATGGGTGAAATTGGCATGCATAAACATGTAGGTGAACAGTTGCCCCACATTGAACTCATCGCTACGGAAGAAATGCAACGACCAATTATCCGAAATCCAATTCCTTACCCCAATCGGCAACATTATCTCGGCAAAGAAAACCAACAGATTGATTATCAACAGGTTCTTCACCACAGGCGGTACCACAATCCTATTCTGTGCATACATATTCATCGTTCTCTTCTCCTTAATTTCCTATTTCGTGAAACGTCTCTTTATCTCCTCTTTGTCCATAACAATCATCACAGCGCGACCGTCGGCAGTGCGTCCATACTCCTCCCGCTCTCTCAACACCCCCAACAATGCCGCAAGTTCGCTCTCGTTGAGCTTTCCGCCCGCACCCCAACGCGACAAGACAGCCGCCATGTGCTCCCTGCGCATCCGCTCGCTGTCGAACACCTCGTCGCGAATGCTGTCAATCATGTCATACATCACATCCGAAAGCCCATCCACTGTCAGTTCGGCAGGAATGGCCAACAGGTCTATGGTATTATCATCCACTATGTTATAATCGAATCCGAGGCCCGTAAACTCGTCGTAGTTCTCGCCCAACAGCACCACATCGTCATGGGAGAAGACCATGCGCTCGGGGAACAACAGCGTCTGTCCCACCGAGTTGCCGTTCTCCAACATCATCTTATAGCGATGATACATCACCGCCTCTCTTGCACGACGCACATCCACCACCGCCAGACTACCGCCCAGCTCGGTGGCCACATAGCCGCCCGCCAACTGCACCATCTTCACCTCCTCGCCCCCCGCGTGCTCCAACTCCAAGCGGCCCTGCTCAACATCCTCCTCCTCAATAAACTCCAACACCGAGGCATCGCTCTCTTCCTCCGTAGGACGCGGATAGTCGAACTCGCGCTCGCCATAGCCGCCCGAAAAGTCATTAAGCACACTGCGACCTCCTCTGCCGCCCGAAGGACGATTCGCACTGAACGGATTATACTCGGGATTGAAAGTCGATGAAGGAACCCTTATCGCACTCTGCTCCCTGCGGTCCAACACCGGAATCTCAACCTCCTTCTCGTCCTCGAAATCCATCATGGGCACCGCACCCGTACGGGCCAGCGCCTCCCTTACCGCGGCATTCAGAATCTGCCATACGGCCGGACCGTCCTCAAAACGCACCTCCGTCTTCTGGGGATGGATGTTCACATCAAGATTCTCGGGGTCCACCGTAATATAGATGAAATAGGACGGTTGCACCCCCGCGGGAATAAGCTTCTCATAGGCCTGCAAGATTGCCTTGTGCAGATACGGACTCTTGAAATAACGACCATTGACAAACATAAATTGGTCGCTGCTCTTCTTGGCGGCCGACGGAGACCCCACATAGCCCTCCACCGCCACGATGGAGGTCTTGGTGGACACCTCCAAAAGATTGCCCGCTATACCGCGACCTATAATACCTACAATACGCTGTTTGAGCGACGAGACGGGCAAATCATAAACAGGGGCATCCTCATTATAGAGTTTGAATGCCACATCGCAATGGCACAGCGCCACTCTCTGAAACTCGGCAGTGATATAGCGCGATTCGGTGGTACTCTTATCCAGTTGGCGACGACGGGCGGGCACATTGAAAAACAGATTCTTCACCGAGAAACGACTGCCCTTCGGGGCGACCACCATCTCCTGCCCCTTGAACGTGCTGCCCTCCATCGTGACCTTCACGCCCAACTCGTCCTGTTCGCGACGCGTTACAACTTCCACATTGGCCACAGCCGCAATGGAGGCCAATGCCTCTCCGCGAAAACCGAACGTATGAAGTTTATACACATCGTCCAACGATGTTATCTTGCTGGTGGCATGTTTGTCAAAAGCCAATCTCGCATCGGCCGGAGACATGCCCTCGCCGTCATCGATTATCTGTATGAGTTCGCGGCCGCCGTCACGAAAATTGACAATGACGCAACCACTGCCCGCATCCACTGCATTCTCCATCATCTCCTTCACAACCGATGCGGGACGATTGACCACCTCTCCGGCAGCTATCTGACTTGCCACATTGTCGGGCAGCAATCTGATTTTTCCGCTCATACCCATAAAGAATCGCTCTCCGTCTCAACGACTAAAATATATCCAACAGCAACCAAATGAGCACAATAAACATCACCACGACCACCAGAGCCAACTTTGTGGATTTACTCTTTCGGTCGCGGCGCTCCTCCTCGAAACGCTGGCGCGTGAGCCCTATCTTGTTTCGCAACATATCTCCCGGCTTCTTCTCCTGATTCTCCTCATCGGGAACAGCCAACCCGAGCTCGCGACGACGCTGATTGCGCGCCTCCTTCTCGGGGTCGTAATATCGCGGTCTGTAAGAGAACTGCCGCGGTTTACGGCCAAAAACTCCTCCGAATCCTATCATGACATAAAAAATTTAAGGTTCGACAATGGCCCGCCACATCGGACAAGCCGAATCAACATAGCAAGCGACACGCACAAAGAGAGCCTTAACACTCTTCCATTGCTGGCCGCCTCACCACATCTCACAATAGCGAAAAGCGAGAGAAGAACGCAACGGAACTTGTTTCGATTGCCCTGTCGAGCCGCATCCTGCATCTTACAAAGATAACGAAACTATCCGAAGAAATTTCTCATTCGGTCGAAAATATTTTGCTCTCCGCGCGGCGTATCAACACTTTTGAAGTTGGGTTGCTCGGCAAGTTTCTTCAACAGTTTCTCCTCCTCCGAGTTATATTGCGCAGGAATGGCAACATCGACAATAACCAATATATCGCCTCTGCCATACAAGTCGGAGGCCAAGCGGTCTTAGGAAGACAAGA
>JAZODY010000220.1:0-4341 GCA_045597245.1 Tidjanibacter sp. | reverse complement strand
AATGAGATTTATGGAATGACCAAAGGACAGTATTCGCCCACCTCCAAGTTGGGTAAGGTGACCAAGACATCGCCAAGTCGGAGGCCAAGCGGTCTTAGGAAGACAAGAGAAGAACACAACTCCTTGGCTCACAGAACGACCTGGCTACGATCCGACTTAATGAGATTTATGGAATGACCAAAGGACAGTATTCGCCCACCTCCAAGTTGGGTAAGGTGACCAAGACATCGCCTTTCGGTACGGTGGAGAAACCGTTCAGCCCGGGCGAGTTGATTATCGGTTCGCGCGGAACGTTCTTTGCTCGTGCCGTTGACCAAGAGGTCGGGTTGCTTACGGAGTGCATTACGGCCGCTGCGGAGCATAAGGGTATGGCTGTTGTTGAGGCGTTGGTGAACTGCGTGATATTCAACAACGGCACTCATGCACCCTATGCCGGTGACAAGGCTACGCGTGCCGAGAATACGATAGTGTTGCGTCATGGTGAAAAGATGCTCTTTGGTGACAACAACGACAAAGGCTTGGTGCTCGATGGTTTCAAGTTGAAGGTGGTGACTGTCGGACAGGATGGCTATACGTTGGATGATATATTGGTACACGATGCTCATGAGAAAGAGCCCTTCTTGCAGTATGCGTTGGCTTCGATGAAGTATCCTGAGTATCCGGTTGCGTTGGGTATCATTCGCGATGTGGACGAGCCAAACTACGACGGCGAGGTTGAACACCAGATAGAGAAGGTGCAGGCCGAGAGCAAAATCAAATGTGTGGACGATTTGCTCAACAGCGGCGAAACTTGGACCATTTAGGATTGTGACAACATAGAAAACAGCGTACCTTGAGCGTGATATACGCTCAGGGTACGCTGTTTTTTTCCGGTATCGTTACGCCCATCTCGGCGGAGGGGGAGTGGTGTGTTTTATATGCCCGTGATTTTCTTTATCTCGTTCAATTTGTTGAGGGCTTCGAGCGGTGTCAGTGAGTTGATGTCTATCCCCCTTATCTGGTCGCGTATCTGTATCAATACGGGGTCTTCCAGCTGAAACATGTTCAGTTGCATGCCTGCCATAGGTTCGCTCTTTTCCGCCGCTTTGCGCATGTCCGCTTTTGCTGCCAGCTCTTGTTTGCTGCTCTCTTTGTGGGCCTTTTCAAGCGATTTGAGCATCTGTTCGGCTCTGCTTATTACCTGCAACGGCATGCCGGCCATCTTTGCCACATGGATACCGAAGGAGTGTTCTGTGCCGCCTTTCTGCAATTTACGCAAGAACAACACCGTTCGGTTCACCTCCTTGACGGCTATGTTGTAATTTTGCACTCGCTCGAAGAGGCTCTCCATCTCGTTCAGCTCATGGTAGTGGGTGGCGAACATTGTCTTTGCGCGTGCTTTGGGTTGATTGTGTATATACTCCACCATTGCCCACGCGATGGATATTCCGTCATAGGTGCTGGTGCCTCGACCAATCTCGTCGAGCAACACAAGGCTGCGGTCGGAGAGATTGTTTAATATCGATGCCGACTCCAACATCTCCACCATGAATGTGCTCTCTCCCTGCGAAATGTTGTCGCTTGCTCCCACTCGGGTGAATATCTTGTCCACAATGCCTATGTGGGCGCTGTTGGCAGGTACGAAAGAACCCATCTGGGCCATCAGCACAATCAGGGCCGTCTGTCGCAACAGAGCCGATTTTCCGGCCATATTGGGACCGGTTATCATCATTATCTGTTGCAGCTTGTCGTCGAGATAGACATCGTTGGGGATATATTGTTCGCCCACCGCCATCAGCGACTCTATCACCGGATGACGGCCCGCTCTGATGTCTATCGATTTGTCGTTCCCTATTTCGGGCCTTACGTAGCCTCTCTTTACGGCCACCTCCGCAAACGAGTGCAGACAATCCATGCGGGCAAGCAGGGCGGCGTTGTATTGCAGGTCGCCTATCTGCTCTGCCAGCGCAATAAGCAATGTGTTCCATATTCTTAGCTCTATGGCCACAATCTTCTCTTCGGCCGTCAGTATCTTCTCTTCATACTCTTTCAGCTCTGCCGTTATGTAGCGTTCTGCATTGGCCAATGTCTGCTTCCTCACCCATTCGGCAGGGACTTTGTCCTTGTGGGTGTTGCGCACCTCTATATAGTAGCCGAACACATTGTTGTAGCTGATTCTCAGCGAAGGGATACCCGTAGCCTCGCTTTCGTGCTGCTGTATGTCGGCTATCACATCTTTGCCGTGGAGCACAATGTTGCGCAGGTCGTCGAGTTCCATATCCACTCCGTCGGCTATCACTCCGCCTTTCTGTATCTGGTTGTTCGACGGGTCGGGATATATCTCTCTTTCAATTCTCTCCCTTATCTCGTTGCAGGGTTTTATCTGTCGGGCCACCGCAGTGAGTCGTTTGTCTTTGGTCGCCTCCAACAGTTTCTTCAACTCCTCTATTGCCGCCAACGACTGCTTCAACTGCACCACCTCGCGCGGTGTGATGCGTTGTGTGGCTATGCGTGACGACAGACGCTCCAAATCGCCTATGCGTGAGAGTTGCTCTCCCATCTGCTCGGCCAACTCGCGGTCCTCCTTTATGCGTTCCACCATGTCCAAGCGGGCCTCTATCTTCTTCTTGTCCTTTATCGGCATCGCAATCCATTGACGCAACATACGACCTCCCATCGGGGTGTGTGTATGGTCAATCACTCCCGAAAGGCTTGCATCGCCGTTTGTCGAGTTGGAGGAGAAGAGTTCCAGATTGCGTATCGTGAAACGGTCTATCCACACATAGTCGCTCTCGTCTATGCGGGCAATGCCTGATATATGTTTCAGCTCCTTGTGTTCCGTGTAGTCGAGATAGTAGAGCACAGCCCCTGCCGCACATATCGCCTCTCCCATCTCCTCTATGCCGAAACCTTTCAGATTGGTCGTGCCGAACTGCTTGCACAACTTCTCTCGGTTCACATCCTCGTTGAATACCCATGCATCGAGTCGATAAGTGTAGTGGCGGCTGCCGAACGCCGCATTGAATCGGTCGGTCAGACCTCGTTGGTAGATTATCTCTTTGGGGGCAAGGTCGGCAATGAGTTTGTCGATATATTCGTCTCGCCCTTCGGCCGCATAGAATTCGCCTGTCGATAGGTCCAAAAATGCGATGCCCGTTCTCTCGCGTCCGAAGTGTACGGCTGCCAGAAAGGTGTTCTCCTTTGAGGACAGTACGTTTTCGTTGAGCACCACACCCGGGGTCACCAACTCCACCACGCCTCTCTTCACAATACCTTTCACCGTCTTGGGGTCCTCCAATTGTTCACATACCGCCACGCGCTCGCCGGCCCTCACAAGTCGTGGCAGATAGGTGTTGATGGCGTGGTAGGGGAAACCTGCCATTTCGGTATTGGTGTTCTGTCCCTTGCTGCTGCCGTTGGAACGTCGTGTGAGGGTGATGCCGAGTATTGCGCTGGCTCTCACTGCATCTTCTCCGTATGTCTCATAGAAGTCACCCACGCGAAAAAGCAGTATTGCGTCGTTATGCACAGCTTTCACGGCGTAATACTGTTTCATCAGCGGTGTCTCTTTCTGCTGGTTGTTTTTTGCGGACTCTTTCAAAACAGGCGAAAATAATCGTTATAAATTCCGCCTAAATTTAATATTTTTTTACGGTTCCGCCACTACTTTTGGAAATATTTGTCGTTTTGGGGTCTCCTTTGTACTTGATTCCGCCTCCGCTCGATACCGATGCCGTCAGCACCTCTGTGGCCCACACTCTCACCTCTCCCGCACTCGATGCCTTTGCTTCGACCACCTCGCTCTCCAACGCCGACATATCTACATCGCCCGAACTCGATGCCGTGGCCGATGCCGTGCGTACCTTGCCGCGAACGGTGATGTCGCCATTGCTCGACGCCACAGCCTTGCAACTCTCGGCCGTTGTCTCCAACGTAATGTCGCCACTGCTCGAACAGGTCAGTGAAACATCGTTGGCGATTGTCAGTGTGGCCATGATGTCGCTGCTGCTCGATGTCTTCAATACTCCGTTTTGGGCGCGTCCTTTGAGTGTCACGTCACCGCTGCTCGATGCGCGAACAGTGAGGTCGCCGTCGCACTCCACAATGCCCTTCACGTCGCCACTGCTCGACGAAGAGAGTTGGAGGTCCTTTGTTTTCAACACGCCGTTTATTATGATGTCACCACTGCTGGTTGCCGAGAGGGCGTTTATTTCGGGGGCGGTTACATGCACAACCGTATATACTTTCTTGGGTTTTATCGATATGTTCTCCTCGTATGTTACCATGAGCATTCCGCTGGAAACGTATGTCTTCACGTAGGGCAGAATATTCTTGTCGGCTTTTACCTCCACCTTGTAGCTC
>JAZODY010000219.1:0-4405 GCA_045597245.1 Tidjanibacter sp. | reverse complement strand
AGGATCTGCGCTCGTTCGGTCTGATCCCCGAGTTGGTGGGTCGTCTGCCGGTGCTGACCCATTTGCAACCGCTCGACGCCGCAACCCTGAGACAGATACTCACCGAACCGAAGAATGCCATCATCAGGCAATATGAGCGTCTGTTCGCGCTCGACGGGGTGAAACTTACGTTTGAGGAGAGCGTGTTCGACTATATTGTCGAGAAGGCATTGGAGTATAAACTCGGTGCGCGAGGTCTGCGCTCAATCTGCGAGGCCATCATGACCGACGCCATGTTTGAGATTCCCTCGCAACAACGCAAGACGTTGCGCATCACGCTGGATTATGCCCGACGCAAGGTGGAGTCCTCGGAGGTGCTGCTCACTGCATAGCGGCTCGCCAAATCAGAGATAAAGCGCCATGTCTTTTTCGAGGAAGACATGGCGCTTTGTTTTGTTTTTGTCCGGTGCAGGGGACTGCTCGGGGCATGCACAGACGACTTATGCACTCTGCTGATTTGCAAAGGCGTAGAGGGCTGCAATCTCCTCCGGCCACTTCTGCTCGTCTATGGTTTCGAGCGTGATGGGAATGCCGTCGAGGCGCGGATTGCGGGCTATCCAACGGAAACACTCCCAGCCGATGTGGCCGTTGCCGAGCGATTCGTGACGGTCGATGCGACTGCCCAGAGGGCGCATGGCGTCGTTGAGATGTATGCCGCGCAGATAGTCGAGCGATACGATGCGGTCGAGCAGGTCGAATGTCTGTCGACAGGCCTCCTCGGTGCGAAGGTCGTAGCCTGCGGCGAAGGCGTGACAGGTGTCGATGCAGTAGCCCACACGCGACTTGTCTTCCACGCGGTCGATTATGCGGGCCAGATGCTCGAAGTCGAATCCCACATTGCTGCCCTGACCGGCGGTGTTCTCAATGACGGCCGTCACTCCGCGGGTCTTGTCGAGTGCCATGTTGATGCTTTCCGCCACGCGGTCCAGACATTCGTCCAACGTGATGGCTTTCAGATGGCTGCCCGGATGGAAGTTGAGACGGTCGAGGCCGAGTTGCTCGCAGCGGGCCATCTCCTCGGTGAAGGAGTCGCGCGACTTTTGAAGCGCCTCTTTCTCGGGATGACCGAGGTTGATGAGATAGCTGTCGTGTGGAAGAATCATGCAAGGCTCATAGCCGTTCTCGGCGCAGTTTTGTTTGAAGAGTTCTATGCTCTTTTGCGAGAGGGGCGGAGCGAACCATTGGCGTTGATTCTTTGTGAAGAGGGCGAATGCACCCGCTCCTATGTCTTTGGCGTTGAGCGGTGCGTTCTCCACTCCGCCTGCCGCACTTACGTGGGCTCCGAAATATTTTTTTGAGTTCATGTCGGTTGGTTTCTGTCGTGTTGTGAACATGCGAATTTACACAAATTTTGTGTTATATGATAAATATGTTTCGCATGGGACCAAAATTAATTCTACACATTATGTCAAAATTCCTTATCTTTGTTTCTTAAACAGCCGTGTCGTGCGAGTCGGGGCAGGAGAGGGAGAGAGGGAGAGAGGGAGAGAGGGAGTCAATGCCGTATGTGGAGGAACTACACGCCGCAGATTCCCGATACGGATTAATGGCAAAGAGAAAAAAAAGATGTAACCATGAGAGGAAGAGTACGTTTTTTGATTGTTTTGGCGGCATCCATGTGGCCGCTTCTGGCTTCGGCGCAGTTCTCCATCAAGCGTCAGGAGGATACAAAGATTGAGGATATGAACAACATCTTCGAGCAGAAATTCCGTGTGGAACAAGATGTGTCCACCGAGTTTTTCGACCGCGCGGCATGGCTGGCCGAGAAACGTCGTGTGCGCAAGGAGCGCAACACCTTCGAGTTCAAGGCCTCGTTGGAGGGGTCGTTGCAGCAGTTCGATAATTGGCAGAGCGGTGGCGAGAACACCCTCTCGGGTCTGAGTACAATCTATTTGAACCATAAGTACAAGAAAGACCGTTTCTCCACCGACTTCACCATGAACCTCAAATACGGTATGAATGTCATCGACGATGCTTCGTTCAAGAACGTGGACCTCATGAGTTTCAGCGGCAGCGTTTCGCGCTCCATGAACGACATCTGGTCCTACTCGGGTGTGGCCTCGTTCCGCACTCAGTTTACCGAGGGATACAAGTCGCGCACCGACAATACGCTCAAATCGGCATTCATGGCGCCGGCCTATCTCGATATATCGCTCGGTTTCACCTATGCCAAGAAGGGGTCGCCGTTCCACATCACGATATCGCCCATATCGGGCAACATGATTTTTGTGAAGGACGACCGAATCGACCCCACCGCCTATGGTGTGGAGGAGGGCAAAACCACTCTTAATCAGGCCGGTCCTTCGCTGAACCTGAAGTTTGAGGACAAATATGGCAGCAAGGACAACATCTCCTATCGCTCGACCTTCTATTCGTTCTCCAACCTGAGCATTGCTCCTACGGTGCGTTGGGAAAATACGGTGGAGCTGAACATCACCAAACACCTTAAAACCACGTTCTATTGGGTGTTGTATTACCAGAAGTCGGCAAGCACCGCCTTGCAAACCCAGTATTCGGCAACCATTGGTTTGAGCTACAATTTCAAGAACAAATAATTTCTGGCGTTCGGTTTGCAGGCCCATGCGTCGGGAGATTTTTCCTAAGTACAAGACGAAACATAATCAAGGAATGAACAAGAAAAAATTGGCCGTTGCGGCGCCCGTCGTCGTGGCGCTGGCGGTGATTGTCGGTATATGGTTGGGCATGACGGCTGCCCGCAGCGGTGCCGCCAAAGCACAGGCGAATTCGGATATTAATCGCATGATTTCGGTGATGATGGGGAACGACAAGCTCTCCCAGACGATGGCCATGATTCAGAATCTGTATGTTGATGAGGTCAATCGCGACACGTTGGTGGAGGTGTTGATGCCCGAGCTGATGGCACAGTTGGACCCCCACTCGGTCTATATTCCTCCGCAGGAGATGAGCGGATTGAACGAGGAGTTGGACGGCGAGTTCGACGGTATAGGCGTGGAGTTCAACATGGCAACAGACACTGTGGTGGTGCTGAACGTGGTGAGCAACGGCCCGAGCTACAAGGCCGGCATCATGGCGGGCGACCGCATCGTGATGATTGAGCAGGATACCATTGCGGGCCGCAACTTCCCGCAGGACGACGTGGTAAAGAAGTTGCGCGGCAAGCGCGGCTCGACGGTGAAGGTAATGGTCCGCCGCAACGGCGTGGAGGAGTTGATTCCCTTTGAGATTGTGCGCGACAAGATTCCCATTTACAGCATCGACGCATCGTTTATGCTCACCCCCGAGGTGGGTTTCATAAAGCTCTCGTCGTTCTCGCGCAGTTCCCATGCCGAGTTGGTGAAGGCCGTGGACAAGTTGAAACGCAAGGGAATGAAACGTCTCATCTTCGACCTAAGGGAGAACTCGGGCGGCTTCCTCGACCAAGCAATATTGATTGCCAATGAGTTTCTGCCGCAGGGCGACATGATTGTCTACACAGAGGACCGCTATGGCAATCGTGACGAGCAGTTCAGCGACGGCCGCGGCAGATATGACAGGCTGCCTTTGGTGGTGCTCATCGACGAGTACAGCGCATCGTCGAGCGAGATTCTAGCGGGGGCAATGCAGGACAACGACAGGGCTGCCATCGTGGGGCGTCGTTCGTTCGGCAAAGGATTGGTGCAGAGCCAGATTCCGTTTGCCGACGGCTCGGCCATCAGGCTCACCGTGGCGCGCTACTACACCCCTGCGGGTCGCTCGATACAGAAACCATACGAATTGGGCGACGAACACTATGAGGAGGACATATATAACAGATATGTCAATAACGAATTCTTCTCGGCCGACAGCATCCATTTCGACGACTCGTTGAAGTTCTCCACCAAAGCGGGGCGTACGGTCTATGGCGGTGGCGGAATCATGCCCGACTACTTCGTGCCTATGGACACCACCGATGTGACGGACTATTATATGGACGTGGTGGGGCCGAGCATACTCTATCGCTACACGCTCGAATACAACGACCTGCACCGCGCACGCGTGAACGACATCGACAGCGTGGAGAAGTTGGAGGCCTTTCTGGCCGAGGACGACCGTCTGTTGGAGAAGTTCGTGGCCTATGCCGCCAAGCAGGGTGTGGAGGCCGATTGGGATGAGATAGAGACTTCGAGAGAGTTGCTCATGGCGCAGTTGAGGGCTTATATCGGCAGGAACACTCCGCTGGGCGATGCGGGTTTCTATGCCAACATCTATCCGGTGGATGAGATAATGTTGAAAGCTGTTGAGGTGGCTGATTCGGACGCGGCGATTGCAAAGTAGCGATGGAGAGGGGCGGGAAAATTTAGAACAAGGTGTTGCAAAAATATTTTTTTTTGATTGTCTTGCTCTTATGAAAATTGTTCACCAACCA
>JAZODY010000218.1:0-5258 GCA_045597245.1 Tidjanibacter sp. | reverse complement strand
CAATGCGGCGGCCGCCATCAAGGAGTGTTTCGGTTTCTGGTGGGTAGGTTTCTATCTGGTGGGCCCGCGCAACACGACAGCCAAATCGTCACACGCCAATGCCGACCACGACACCGAACTTGTGCTCGGCCCGTTTCAGGGACCCGTCGCCTGCACCCGCATAGGCTACGGACGAGGAGTGTGCGGCACCGCATGGGAACGTAAAACGACAATAGTCGTGCCCGACGTGGAGCAGTTCCCGGGCCACATAGCATGCAGCAGCGCCTCTCGCTCCGAGATTGTGGTCCCGCTGCTCGACACCGACGGCCAAGTGTGGGGCGTACTCGACATAGACAGCGCACAATTCTCCACATTCGACGACATCGACTCCCTCCACCTCAACAAGATAGCCGACCTGTTGTCGGCCTGTTTCGAGCGCAACGCCAAGACGAAATAGGACGGAGTGCAAGACCGCGGTCGGATATGGCGGGCCTGTGAACGTAACGACGGAAATGACGGTCGGCCGAGAAGATTACAGACAAAAAGGATTCGTTCCGCATGCGGAACGAATCCTTTTCTCTTTGCTGGCGCATCGCGCCCCTCGCCCATCAGAACATGCTCATGGTGAGGAATACGATTGCCACCGAGAGGATTGCATACAGCTCGGGGAATGCAGCCAGAATGAGAGTCTTACCCATCACATCGTGACCGTTGCCGATGGCGGCGATACCGTTGGCGCAAACCTGACCCTGACGAATGGAACTCAACAAGCAGACCAGACCCACGATAAGACCCAGACCGAAGATACCGATGGCCTGACCGGCGGTGATGCCCTCATTGAGGAAATTCTTCAACAGGAAGAACGAGGCAAAACCATAAAGACCCTGCGAACCCGGCAGCGCCGAAAGCACCATGTAGCTTCCGAAAGCTCCCATATTCTTCTTCATTGCTCCCACAGCCGCATTACCGGCAATCGTCGTTCCATAGGCGCTGCCAACTCCGGACAGACCCACCATCAATGCAATACCCACATAGGCAAAAATCAATAAGCTCATAACTTTTTGTTTTTTAAATTATTAATCTATTTGTTTTTTCTTCTTTTTCTCTTTTTTGTTTCGTTCTCGCCCGACACTTTGCGCCCGAGGCTTTACTCTCTGTTTGTCATGCTTTGGCACTCACCCTGCATTCAAACTATTTACCCTATTTGTCACGCTCTGCGTGCGCTTTGCGTGTGTGTTTGCGGAAAGGGGTGAATAACCTCATTGTGGCCTCGAATCCGGCATTCTTATAGAACTCCACGAAGGTCAATCGCATGGGGTGTACGAAGGCTCCGATGGCCGACATGAACAGATTGATGCCATGACCGAAAATCAGAATCACCACCACAAACAACTGTTTCAACACCGGAATGTCGGGTGCCATGCCGAAGGCCAAATCGTTGAACACCAACGCCAGCGTTCCTCCCGAAAGGCACAAGGCAAACAAACGTATGTAACTCAATATATCGCCCAGAATGCCGGTCACGTTGTTGTACGTATCCCACAGTCCCGAGCCGAAATTGAGAAATATGTTGCGATTGGGAGTGTTGAGCAGCAACATCAACACCGCACCTATGACCATCACCACGATGTATGCCGTGGAGCCGAGCGTGAAACCCCACTCCGCAGGCAACAGCGCCGCCGCTGCCGAGGCCACCAACATGATGAACCAACCCAACGGCCCGAACGCATAACGTATTCCCTTTCTCATGGTGATGCCGATGATGTTGAGCGACATGGCAAACAACAGCTGCACCCCGCCCAACGCCAAAGCCATGTAGAACAGGTTGTCGGTGGTGAGGAAGAGGTCCTTATAGTTGTGGAACATCTTCAATCCGGGTAACGAGATTCCGAAGAACGAGCCGGCCAAGAATCCGCACAACACCGTCATGCCGCCGCAATAGAGCGTCAGTTTGGCAATCTCGCGCATCTTGGGCATCTTCTTCAACATATAGATTCCGGCCGCCACCAACAACAATCCGTATCCCGCATCGCCCAGACAGATGCCGAAGAACAACATGTAGAACGGACCGAAATATTTGGTCAGGTCCATAGTCCCGTAGCGCGGCAACGAATACAGTTTGCCGATGAACTCGAACGGACGTGCAAATCCGCTGTTCTTCAACTTCACCGGAGCATTGTCCTCGGCCGCGGGACGTTCCTTGATATAGACCACACCCTCGGCACCGTCGAGAAAGGCATCAATCTCGGCCGCATCATCCGCGGCACCCCAGCCCTCCATGACAATCAGTGCGCCATCGGCTGCACTGCGGCCGCTGTTTTTGACCTGACTCAACTGCAACCTCTCGGCCACCCTCTCGCCGTCGGCCTCAATGGCGGCCACCGAAGCAGCGCATCTTCTCAGCACATCGTCCGCCTCGGCAATCTCCGCCCTCAGACGCTCCATTTGCGCCTCCTTCTCGGCAATGCTCTCCGAAGGCATTCTCATCAACTGGGCATCGATGGCTATCGGCTCCGACGACCCTTGCACCACAGCGACGAAATAGGTGAAACTGCCCTGTTCGGCAATCTTCTCTATCATATATTGTTCGCTCCACTGCTCCGCATTGGCGTTGAAGTCGCTTGTGTAGCACGAGAAGAACTGCAAATAGACCCCGCTGCGCTCCAACTCCTTCACCTGCTCAACCGAAAAATCGCCCCACACCTTCAACTCCTCCAACTCTTTCTCGGCCTTATTCAGTCTGCCCGCCACCGTCTCCTTCGTCTGCATGGCATTCACATACATCTCATACGCCTTCTCGCCACTCTCAAACGGCTCGCCCGCCACAAAGCCCTCCTCTTCGGCCAGAGTTTCGAGTGCGGCAACCGCCTCGCGGTGTTTCTCCACCGAAAGCAACATCTCCCTCTCCTGCTCGTCGGCCTCCCAGCCCGTGGTGGTAACATCCACAAGGCCCAGCTCTTGAAGTCGGTCGAGGAACTCTTCCTGCTGACGATGATAGAGCACCAGCGTGTATTTATTCATCTTCACTATCATATGCCGCCTCCGCTTTTTTCGTGTTTCGTTTTCACTATCTTCTGCGCACTCTTCGAGAGATTCTCCTCGTCCTCCAAGAAACGCTTTATCTTACGCATGGCATCCTCATACCCGGGTATCTGTACCTTCTCATAGAGGTTTACCTTCTGAGTGGTCTTTTTGCGGGCATAGTCGAGCAACTCCGTTTTGCGCTGATAGACCTCAAATTCTATGTTCAGTCGCGCAATCTTTTTCAGCACCTCTATGCCTTCCGAGAACCATAACGGACTGCTGAACAGGTCGTAGGCTCTCTCCTCGAATATCACATCGCGCAGCACCGGAATTCTCACTCCCGCAATCTTGCCCACCGCAATATCCACATCCTTTATCCTCAAAAGGTCGGCATCAAACTCCCCCCACAGCGAAGCCATGTACTCGTAGCTGCGCATCAGTTCGTCGAGCTTAGCAAAGTACTCCTCCGCCGCATCCTTCGCATACGACACCTCCGACCTGAGGGCCGACTCCTTACTCTTTATCGTGGGGAGAGCCTTCTGGCGCATTTTGAGTTGTTTGTCCAACTCGCCGAGCGAAGTCTTGTTATATTGAAATTTTATTGCCATTGACTTTAACGTTTAACCTTTTCCCTTTCTCTATGCCTCACGCCAATACTTCTCCGTAAGCACCTCCTTGATGGCCACCTCCGACTTGTTGAAATACTTGGCAAACAGCTCCCACGCCGTATCCAGCATCTCCGTAACGTCGATGTTCACATCAATCGAGAGCAGTTTTTCCGAATAGTCATAGGCAAATTTCAGCGCTCTCTCGTCGTAGTCCGACAGGTCGAAACCGTTCTCCAACTTGGTCTTGGCATTGGCCGCATCCGAATAAAGACGCACCGCCGCATTCATCACCTGCGGATGGTCCTCTCTGGTCTTCTTGCCGATAACCAGCTGTTTCAATCGCGAAAGGCTCCTGAACGGGTCCACAATAACCTTACCCGTATCGCTGTCGCCACGCAGGAACAACTGACCCTCCGTAATGTAACCCGTGTTGTCGGGCACCGCATGGGTTATATCTCCTCCCGAGAGGGTGGTCACCGCAATGATGGTGATGGAGCCGCCGTTGGGCAGCTGCACCGCCTTCTCGTAAATCTTCGCCAAATCAGAGTACAACGAGCCCGGCATAGAGTCTTTCGACGGAATCTGGTCCATACGGTTCGACACGATGGCCAGAGCATCGGCATACGAGGTCATGTCCGAGAGCAACACCAACACCTTCTCGCCCTTATCCACAGCGAAATACTCTGCCGCCGTAAGTGCCATGTCGGGAATCAGCAGGCGCTCCACCGGCGGATTCTCCGTAGTGTTGATAAAGCAGACGATGTGGTCCAACACACCCGCGTTCTCAAACAGATTCTTGAAATAGAGAAAGTCATCATTGGTCATACCCATACCGCCCAGAATAATCTTGTCGGCCTTGGCCCTCATGGCCACCATCGCCATCACCTGATTATAGGGTTGGTCGGGGTCGGCAAAGAAGGGAATCTTCTGTCCCGACACGATGGTGTTATTCAGGTCGATGCCGGCGATACCCGTGGCAATCAGCTCCGAAGGTTGTATTCTCTTGAACGGATTCACCGTAGGACCGCCAATCTCGCGTTCCTCTCCCTCGATGCCTGCTCCGCCCTCCAAAGGCTCGCCATAGGCATTGAAGAATCGGCCCGCCAAATCGTCGCTCACCTTCAACTTCGGGGCCTCGCCGTAGAACGCCACCTGCGAATCGGTGGCCACGCCCTCCGTACCCTCGAACACCTGCAACGTCACCTCGTCGCCCATGACCTTAACCACCTGCGCCAACTTGCCGCCCACGCTCGCCAACTCGTCGTTTCCCACGCCCGAGGCACGCAACGTGACCGTTGCTTTGGTGATGTTGTCTATCTTGGTATATATCTTCTGAAATGCTTTCGTCTCCATGGCTTATCTGGCATTAAGTTTGTTAGACACTGTTTCGGCTATATGCGCACGATACTCCTCGAACTTCTCGCTCTGCCACTCCGCATAGTTCATCTGGCGGAACTCGTTGATGAGCGACTTGAAGAACGACGAGCACTCCTCGAAATCGACAAACTTGAACTGCTTGTCGCAAATGTCCAGCACCATGCCGAACATGAATTTCTGACGCTCCAACGGGCAGTTGGCATCGATGGCGTCGAAGGCATCCTGCTGCAAAATCACGAAGTCCAACAGCTCGCTCTTCCAGAACTGCTC
>JAZODY010000217.1:0-2447 GCA_045597245.1 Tidjanibacter sp. | reverse complement strand
GGAGGTCGATGAAATCGACGATGATGATGCCGCCCATATCGCGCAAACGCAACTGGCGCGCTATCTCGCGGGCCGCGGTAAGGTTCACCTCCATAGCCGTACTCTCTTGGTCGTCGGCCACTTTGGCACGATTGCCGCTATTGACGTCGATGACGTGCATGGCCTCCGTATGTTCTATGATGAGGTAGGCACCGCGTTTGAGTGACACATACTTGGCAAACAGCGACTTGATTTGTCGCGATATATCGAAATTATCGAAAATGGGCACCTCGCCCTTATACAGTTTAACTATCTTCTTCTGCTCCGGAGCAATGGCCTCTACATAACTCCTCACCTCCTCGAAGACAGCCTTGTCGTCCACCGTGATTGCGCTGAACTCGCCGTTGAGCGAGTCGCGGATGATGGTGTTCACTCTTGTCATCTCGCTCAACAGACGCGAGGGAGCCGTCTTGGTCTTGACGTTTTCGAGCGTCTTCTCCCAATTGCGGATGAGCGAAAGTATATCTTGCTCTATATCGACATCGCTCTGGCCCACCGCCGCGGTGCGGATGATGACACCGTAGTTGTTGGGCAGCACCTTATCGACTATCTTTCTGAGTCGCTTGCACTCCTGACGGGAGCGTATCTTCTGCGAAATGTGAATGGTGTTGGAAAACGGAATGAGCACCACGTTGCGGCCCGCCAACGATATGTCGGTGGTGAGGCGGGGGCCCTTAGTGGAGATGGCCTCTTTGGCAATCTGGACCACCACCGGCTGACCCGGCGAAAGCACATTGACTATCTTGCCGTTCTTGCCGATGGGCGGTTCCATTTTGAAGCCCGGGAAATTGACGCTCTTGCGCTTGGAGAGCAACGACACGAGTTTCTGCAACGAGGAGAACTGGGCTCCCAAATCCAAATAGTGGATAAACGCATCCTTCTCGTGACCAACATCCACAAATGCGGCATTCAGCCCCGGCATTATCTTGCGGACCTTTCCCAAATAAATATCGCACACCGCAAAACCACTCTTGCAACTCTCCTTGTCCAACTCCACAAGTTGCTTGTCCTCGGCCTGAGCTATGGTTATCTCGTTGGGTGTTACATTGATTACTATTTCCCTTTTCATTTCTCTCTTAGACTAATGGGAAAGCGGTATTACAAACAACAAATAAAGCAAAAGAACCCGCAAAGACTCTTCTGCTTTATTTATCTAATCGAACATAAAGGCTACTTTATTTCTTGTTGTGTTTATGTCTGTTCTTGCGCAGACGTTTTTTTCTCTTGTGGGTAGCCATCTTATGCCCTTTTCTTTTTTTACCACTCGGCATAGTTTCTTGATTTTATGGTTAGATAATAAATTAATTTCTCGCTTCGATTATTTCACCTTTGCAGCAAAGCTCTTTGCGGGCTTGAATGCAGGAATGTCGTGCTCGGGAATGGTGATGGTGGTGTTCTTCGAAATGTTGCGGGCAACCTTCTTTGCGCGCTTCTTGATGATGAAGCTGCCGAAACCTCTCAAATATACATTATTCTTCTCAATCATGGCACCCTTCACGCTCTCCATGAACGACTCTACAATCTGCTGAACAAGGACCTTCTCAACGCCGGTCTTTTTTGCAATCTCGTTTACGATATCTGCTTTTGTCATAATACTATAAATTTTATACGGTTAATTTACTGAGTTTTTCGAAATTCGGCTACAAAGATATGTTTTTATTTTTTTATGTAGCAAATTTTCTTTCAAAAATTTTCATATTCAGCAATTTTAACATCTACGCCGCCGCCCGTCACACAAAAACACACCACTCGAAGACAAAACAAAAATCGGTCCCAAATATGCTCCGTATCAGACATTTATACATTTCACTACACACAACAGGCTGATTGGTAGGCATTTAGCACCAAAAAAACCTGACCGCAAAGCGGAGTCGGAAGAATCGCCATCCCCCGCATCCCTCCCGCGACCGCACAGACCGACATCGCAATCATACGGCCCAAAGAAGATGTGAAGGAGCCGAGGAGGAACAAAAAATTTTGAGTAAATTTGCAAAATCATAGAACACAACTCAGCAACACGACAATCATGGCAGAATTCAAACTACTCTGGGTGGACGACGAGATAGAGTTTCTCAAACCCCACATCATGTTCCTCAACGGAAAAGGCTACGACGTGGACATCTGCAACAACGGCTACGACGCGGTGGAATCGGTGCGCAACACCCCCTACGACCTCGTCATACTCGACGAGATGATGCCCGGCATGACGGGACTCGAAACACTCCCCAAGATAAAGGAACTGCGTCCCGACATCCCCATCATAATGGCCACCAAGAGCGAAGAGGAACACATCATGGACCAAGCCATAGGGTCGAAGATTGCCGACTATCTCATAAAACCCATCAACCCCAATCAGGTCCTGCTGTCGATAAAGAAAAATGTCCACCGCGAACAACTCGTGACGGAGC
>JAZODY010000216.1:0-3398 GCA_045597245.1 Tidjanibacter sp. | reverse complement strand
CTGCGAGTCGGTCACATCGGCAACATGCGTAACCTCAATGTTCTCCTCCCTGCAATACTCCATGAATTTCTCCTTGTCCGCCGCCTCTATGACAACCGCCATTCTCTCCTGCGACTCGCTGATTGCCAACTCCGTAGAATTCAAACCGCTATACTTGACCGGAACTCTGTCGAGATAGATGTCCAATCCGTCGGTCAGCTCGCCGATGGCAACACTCACACCGCCTGCACCGAAATCGTTCGACTTCTTAATCAGTGCCGTAACTTCGGCCCTTCTGAACAGGCGCGACAACTTTCTCTCCTCCGGAGCATTACCCTTCTGCACTTCGCTGCTGCAAGTCTCCAACGACTTCATGTTGTGCCCCTTAGACGAACCGGTGGCACCGCCGATACCGTCACGACCCGTTCTGCCGCCCAGCAACAGAATTATGTCGCCCTTCACCGGCTCCTCTCTGCGCACGTTCTCGGCCTTCACTGCACCCACAACGGCACCGACCTCCAAACGCTTGGCAACATAGTCGGGATGATAAATCTCCCTGACATGGGTCGTCGCCAGACCAATCTGGTTGCCATAGCTCGAATAACCTGCCGCCGCTTTCTTCGAGATAACCCTCTGGGGCAGTTTTCCGGCAATGGTCTCGGCAACTGTCTGATAAATATTACCCGCACCCGTCACACGCATGGCCTGATATACATAGCTTCTGCCCGACAACGGGTCGCGAATTGCACCGCCCAAACAGGTAGAGGCTCCTCCGAAAGGCTCGATTTCGGTCGGATGGTTATGTGTTTCATTCTTGAACTGCAACAACCACTTCTGCTCCTCGCCATCGACATCCACCGTCACAAAGATGCTGCAAGCATTATTCTCTCCGCTCACCTCCATGTCGTCAAGCAGTCCCTTCTTGCGCAGATATTTGGCCCCAATCGTAGCCAAATCCATCAGACAGAGGCTCTTGTTCTCTCTGCCCAACTCCTTGCGCATCTTATGATAAAGTTCCAACGCCTCCTCAATCTCCTCCTTCACAAACGACTCATCCACCTTGATATCCAAAATTTCGGTGGTGAAAGTGGTGTGGCGGCAATGGTCGCTCCAATAGGTGTCGAGAATCCTCAACTCCGTCTCATACGGGTCGCGCTCCTCGCCCTTGAAATACATCACCACCTCGTTCAAATCGTCTTCGTTCATTGCCAAGCCGTAGTTCTTGCAGAACTCACCGTACTGCTCACGCTGCATCTCCCTGAACCCCTCAATCACATTCACCGGCTTTACCTCGGCTGCCTCGCTGTCGCTCAGCACGCTCAAATCCTTCTCGCGCGACTCTACGGCATTGATATAATATTTCTTGATGCGCTCAATATCGCTCTCGGCCACACCATCATCGAAAATCAACAACTTGGAACTCTTGATGTTCACCTCTGCCTGAGGGTCGATAAGTCTCACACAGTCGATGGCCGAGGCGGCACGCTGGTCGAACTGACCGGGCAGATACTCCACCGCGATATACTTGCGGCCCTCGTAGTCCAACTCGTCGCTCACCAAATCGGTGACCACTTCGCCGAACACACTGTAACGACTCTTCTCATACAACTCCTCCGTAAATCCGAACAAGTCGTACACATTCACATATCTCAGTTCCTTGATATTCAGTTCCAGATTGGCATTAAGTTCGCCCATAAGGCTCAATGCCTCAACTCTGTACTTCGGATATTTCTCGACGTAGATGCGGTAATTTTTCATAATATATCGTTAGATTTCCGTTTTCAAAATTTTTGCTCTCATATCTTCGCGGAACGCCGCAAGCTTCTCTCTGAGTTCCTCGTTGCCCAGCGCCAGCATCTCGATGGCCAAAAGCGCCGCATTTTTTGCTCCGTCTATCGCCACAGTGGCCACCGGAATCCCCGAAGGCATCTGCACCATAGCCAGCAGAGAGTCCAAGCCGCTCAATGCACCCGACTTCACCGGCACACCGATAACCGGAAGTGTTGTGAACGCCGCAACCACACCGGCCAAATGGGCCGCTCCGCCTGCACCCGCAATTATAATATCGACACCGCGCTCCCTTGCCCCCTTCACATACTCTTCGAGCAAATCGGGCGTACGATGCGCACTGATTACTCTCTTCTCGAAAGGAACACCGAACTGCTCCAATGTTTCAACGGCTGCCGACATCACTCCCCAGTCGCTGGCCGAACCCATGATTACTCCGACTTTCATAACTCTCTGTCTTATATTTTATAATTTTCTCGTTTTTAAAAAATCGGACCGCCGTAACATGCTCTCACATTTACAGCGGTCCACATATCTATCCCACATTTCCGCATACCGAACAACCCGCGGACTTGCCGCCGATAGCCAGAATCGAACCTATGAATATTTTTCGTCTCATCATTTACGTATCGAAAGGGCTCGTTTTCAAACACTTCACTCCTCACCATACCACGCGGAAAAGCATCCGGCCGCCACACTGAAACGGAACACCCTCAACGCGCAAAGATACTAACTTTATTTATATAAAAGAACAATTTGCGCGTTTAAATTTACTATCTCGCCTTCGCCTCGCAATAGACGCATCGATAGATGCCCTGAGCCTTGTCGGCAACACGGAACAACGTATCCACATTCTCCATGTTGGAGATGCAACGCGGATTGGAGCACGAGATTTTATTGACCAGCACATCGTCCGGCACCAGTTTGTTGCTCTTCGAAACATCATTGCTCCATTCGAGCAATTTGCAGATGAGAGCCATGCGGACGAACTTGCCGTTCTCCACCTGACGGAAATAGGCCGCTCTGGGGTCGGAATCAACCTCTTTCAGAATCTCGTTCACACGCGGCAGCGGGTGCAATATAACCATATCCTTTTTGGCCGTTTCGAGCTTCTTGTTGTCGAGTATAAAGCTGTCTTTCAGGCGGTCGAAATCGTCTTGGTCGAGAAAACGCTCCTTCTGCACTCGGGTCATATAGAGCACATCCAACTCGGGCATAACGCTCTCCATCGACTCCACCTCCTTATAGTCGATATTGTGTTGCTCGCAAACTTCATACTTCATATAGCCGGGCAGGCGCAACTCATTCGGGGCTATCAGCACCACCTTCACATTCTCATAGCGCGACAAGGCCTTGATTAACGAATGCACCGTACGTCCGAACTTCAAATCACCGCAGAATCCAATCGTGAGATTATCGAAACGTCCCTTCTCGCGTTTGATGGTGAGCAGGTCGGTGAGGGTCTGTGTAGGATGGCTGTGGCTGCCGTCACCGGCATTTATGATGGGTACCACCGAGGTCTGGGCCGCCACCAAAGGTGCGCCCTCCACAAAGTGACGCATGGCTATAATGTCGGCAAAACAACTGAGCACTCTCACCGTATCGGCCACCGTCTCGCCCTTGCTCACCGA
>JAZODY010000215.1:0-2295 GCA_045597245.1 Tidjanibacter sp. | reverse complement strand
ATGTCGTTCCACCATCCGCTCGAACTGTACCACAAGAACACCCCTACCCCTTTCGAGGCAGCATACTCTACTATACGCTCGATGCCCTCGCGACCGATGCGAGTATCCCATAAATTATCGACCAACACATATTCGAATCCCATTGCCGCCGCGAGGTCCACATATCGAATCTGGTCCTCATAGTTGATGCTGTTGTCCTGCCACATTATCCAACTCCATGTGCCACGCCCGAACTTATAGTCGTGACCGCTTTCATAGAGAGGCTCCACCACATCCCACATCACGGTGGTCTCCACAACGGGTTCGAGAGTGCGTCCCACCGTCAGCGTGCGCCACGGAGTGATTCCGGGCAGGGCCAATGCAGGCTCCGATGTGCCATTGCCGTTGTTCTCCTCCTGCATGGGGTATTCGACGGTGTAGAGTCCGTCGTGCCAATCGCTCAGACGCGCACCGCAATAGCGGCTATCCACACCCGTCTCGCTGACCAACACCCAACCCTCGTTGCCGACACGGAACAGGCAGGGGAATGTATATCCGCGTCCGTATTGCGAAAGTGAATCCATAGGAGCATCGATTACATACTCCTCCTCATAGCTCGGTTTCGAGCGTTTCCAACCAATCATGGGGTCGCTCTGCGGAGTGAGGAAGGTGGTGGTATTGGCGGGGAATCGGAAACCCGTCAGCTCGCGCATAACCCTCACACTGCCCGTCTCTCCCTTTCGCGGCAGTTCATAACGGAAAGCCACATCGTTGTTGGAGACACGAAAAACCACATTAAGCAATCGACCGTCGGCACTCTCATAGCGGCATACCATCTCGTTGGCAAAATAATCCACCTCGGAACGTTTGCTCCTGTCAAGAGTATAACTTTCGCGTATCACTCTCGTGTCGCTGCCCAAGAATCGCAACCCTTTGTCGAGACCGCCGACATTGGTAATCATGCCGAGCGGAGAGGAATCAACGAAGGTCACACCGTCATAGGTGACATCGTAACTAATCTCACCAATGTTTGTGAGGATGACCTCAACTTTCAACTTGCCGTCGGGACCACACACAACGGCCTGTTGCCCCATCAGCGACACACATGCGCTCAGAGCCAACAACAATATTGCACATCTCTTCATCTGGTTATGGTTTTAGTAGGATAACAAGCCTCCGACGGTAAGGCATGTGCCGCCCTCGGCAGGCTACTTGAAATATTTATACTGAAATATCAACAGATAGAATACCGCACAGGTGATGTAGCTGTCGGCAACGTTGAAGATGGGTGAAAAAAACGTAAACTCCTCACCTCCGACAAACGGCAGCCACTCCGGATAGACACCGCTGAACAACGGAAAATAGAGCATGTCCACCACCATGCCGTGCAGGAAACCCGCATAACCCTCGCCCAAAGGCACAACCGTAGATACATCCATGAAGGTTGAAGGCGAGAAGATAAGGCCGTAGAAGGCGCTATCTATCATATTGCCGATGGCACCCGCCAGAATCATGGCAAAACCGACAAAGACACCCGTAGGAGCCTTATGGCGACGGAAATAACCCATCAGCCATATTATACCGCCGATGGCCGCAATGCGAAACAGACTGAGAAACAATTTGCCCCAATCGCCTCCGAGTTGGAATCCGAAAGCAGCTCCTTTATTCTCAATAAAGCGAATGAAGAACCACTCGCCGAAAACCGGAATGCTTTGATTGATGGTCATGTTGGTCTTCACCAGAATCTTTACGACTTGGTCTACGACAAGCAACAGAATGATGAACAATATGATATTTTTCCTTTTGGTCATGATGAAAACAAATTAATAATGTCGCAACGACAATGCAAATATACGCAAATAATTCTCAATAGTCATCATGTTTATCTCCAAAGGCAGACCGAAGTGGGGGCGAAGCGGAAAAAAGTGCCGGAATGATTATATGGCGGGAGCGGAAACAGAAGGCGTGTTGCAAATATGGGCGGATAAATTTACCAAGAATTATTTTGTAAAATGAAAATAAGGTTATACTTTTGCACCGACCAATGGAGAGATGGCAGAGTGGTCGATTGCGGCGGTCTTGAAAACCGTTGACCTGAGAGGGTTCGGGGGTTCGAATCCCTCTCTCTCCGCAGTAAAGGGTGTAAATCAAGTAGTTACGAGATTTACACCCTTTTTTACACCCAAAAATAAAGGTTGGGTGTATTTTTTTTGAATTTTTAAGATAATCTTTATACCAAGCATCCATGTACATAGTATTCGACACAAACGCTTACCGCAATCTCATTTTTGGGAAAACAATTGAGGATATCGACGA
>JAZODY010000214.1:0-5228 GCA_045597245.1 Tidjanibacter sp. | reverse complement strand
GACCGACTCGCAGCGAATGAGAATGTATAACAAAGGTCGTCTGGTGGTGGATTTGGCCCGCAGTTTTATCGATAGCGCGGGTGCGAAACACTATACCAAGATTGAGATTGGAGCGGTTGAGGACAAGAACCCGTTCTGCCGCAAGGTTGATGGCAATGGCTTGAAGGAGCAGATGTTGAGCAATATGGCCGATGACAACGTGGTTTCGCAGAAGGGTATGATAGAGATGTTCGACTCCACCATCGGAGCATCCACCGTGTTGATGCCTTATGGCGGCCGCACTCAGGGAACGGAGAGTCAGGTGTCGGTGCAGAAACTGCCGGTGGGCAACCATTTCACCAATACGGCCAGCATCATGGCCTATGGCTACAACCCGTTCGTGACCACATGGAGCCCCTATCATGGTGCGGCTTATGCTGTGGTCGAGTCGATAAGCAAGGCTGTCGCAGCGGGTGCTCGTTACAGCACGATGCGATTCTCTTATCAGGAGTATTTTGAGCGTATGACCACTGCCAAGTCGTGGGGTAAACCGTTGGCTGCTCTGCTGGGTGCATTGAAGATGCAGGAGATGTTCGGCCTGCCGTCGATTGGCGGTAAAGACTCCATGAGCGGCACGTTCGGCGATATCA
This sequence comes from Tidjanibacter sp., assembly GCA_045597245.1. GTDB lineage: Bacteria > Bacteroidota > Bacteroidia > Bacteroidales > Rikenellaceae > Tidjanibacter. The sequence continues at coordinate 4,599 of JAZODY010000214.1, read as the reverse complement.
ATGTTCCGCCAATGCTGATGTCATTTGGCGTGACTACTATGGATGCAAGAAATGTGGTCAGCCCCGAGTTTAAGAGGGCGGGTAATACCATATATATAATTAAGCACACTCCGCTGGCTAATCGTATGCCCGATGTGGAACAGTTGAAGAGGAACTTCGATTTTGTTACGGATGCCATTGCGCAGGGCAAGATTGTTTCGGGCTATGCAGTCGGTTTCGGCGGTGTGGCCGAGGCCGTTGCCAAGATGACCTTCGGAAATAGAGTTGGTGCCGAGGTGGAGTATGATGCGGAGAGATTGTTCGATTACGACTACGGTTCGATTGTGGTGGAGGCCTCGGAGGAGTTGTCGTATGAGGCAGCATGTAAGATTGGTGTTACGACGGAGTGCGAGTGCCTGAGCGTGAATGGCGAGAAGGTTTGCATAGACGAGTTGGCGGAGGCCAACACCAAGAAATATACGGAGATTTATCCCGACCGCGGTGTGACTGGCGGCGGAGAGGTTAAGGCCGGCAACGGTACCAAGAGAGCCGCCGAATATGAGGGAGAACCTGTCGAGGAGGTTGTGGCTTATATGCCTGTCTTTCCGGGAACCAACTGCGATTATGATATGATTAAGCAGTTCCGCAGAGCGGGAGCCAAGACCACCACGAGCGTCTTCTGCAACTTGGAGAGCGACGACATTTTCCGCTCCATTGCCGAGATGAAGGAGCGCATCAGAGAGTGCCACATCTTTGCTTTGAGCGGCGGATTCTCGGCCGGAGATGAGCCCGACGGCAGCGGTAAGTTTATTGCCAATGTGCTGAACAATGCCGAGATTGTGGAGGAGATACATGCCCTGCTGGATAGAGGCGGTCTTATCATAGGTATATGCAACGGTTTTCAGGCATTGGTTAAGTCGGGTCTGTTGCCCTATGGCCGATTGGGTATGGTGACGAAGGAGTCGCCCACGCTGTTTAGGAACGACATCAACCGCCACGTGTCGCAGTATGTGACAACGAGAGTGGGAACGGTGAATTCGCCGTGGTTGTCGGGATTCGAGGTGGGTGACGAGCATGCCATTGCGGTCAGCCACGGAGAGGGTAAGTTTATGGTGAGCGCCGAGTTGGCCGAGGAGCTGTTTGCCAACGGTCAGGTGGCATTCCAATATGTGGACCCGCAGGGCCGACCCACTTCGGAGGCTCCTTATAATCCCAACGGTTCGGATTATGCAATCGAGGGAATCATCAGCAAGGATGGAAAGATTCTCGGTAAGATGGGCCATTCGGAGCGTTATGAAGAGGGCCTGATGAAGAATATTGCCGGCAACAAGCGACAGGACCTGTTCCTCAATGCTGTGAACTATTTCAAGAAGAGATAGGGACGGTCGAGGAGAGCAAGGTATGTAAGAGAAGAAAAATAGTAAGAAGAAATAAAAACAAAAGAGAAAAAATTATGGCTAAGAGTTACGAAGATGCAGGTGTGAACCTCGAAGCGGGCTACGAGGTGGTTAAGCGCATCAAGAAACATGTGGCATCCACTGCCCGTACGGGTGTGATGGGCGGTATTGGCGCATTCGGCGGAATGTTCGACCTGAGCGTGTTGAACTATAAGGAGCCGGTATTGGTGAGCGGAACCGATGGCGTGGGTACGAAATTGAAAATCGCTTTTGCGATGGATAAGCACGACACGGTGGGTATCGATGCCGTTGCAATGTGCGTAAACGATGTGTTGGCACAGGGTGCGGAGCCGCTGTTGTTTTTGGATTATGTGGCAGTGGGTCACAACGAGCCGCACGTGGTGGAGGCCATCGTGAGCGGTGTGGCCGAGGGTTGCCGTCAGGCCGGATGTGCATTGGTGGGCGGCGAGACTGCCGAGATGCCCTCGATGTATGAGGAGGGCGAGTATGATATCGCAGGTTTCACTTGCGGCGCGGTGGAGAAATCCAAACTCATCGATGGCAGCAAGGTGAAGGTGGGCGACGTGCTGGTGGGTATCGCATCGAGCGGAGTTCACTCCAATGGTTTCAGTCTGGTGAGAAAGATTGTTGCCGATGCGGCTTTGGAACTCGACAAGGAGTATGAGGAGCTTGGCGGCCAGAAGTTGGGCATGATATTGCTCACTCCCACCAAGATATATGTGAAACAGGTGCTGGACGTGATTGCACAGTGCGATGTTCACGGCATCAGCCACATCACGGGCGGCGGTTTCGACGAGAACATTCCCCGCATCCTGCTCGACGGTCAGGGTATCGAGGTGTATGAGGGAGCATGGGAGATTCTGCCGGTGTTCGGATTGTTGGAGAAGTATGGCAAGGTACCCCACAGAGAGATGTTCAACATCTTCAATATGGGTGTGGGTATGGTGATTGCGTTGGATGCCGCCGAGGCAGACAAGGCTATCGAGATACTTGCGGGCCACGGAGAGAAGGCATCGGTGATTGGTAAGGTTACCGACAGCGGCGAGGTGAATATTGTAATGATGTAATCCGAAGAGTGGCGGTGAAGAATATAGCAGTATTTGCAAGTGGCAACGGCAGCAATTTCGAGGCGATAGTCTCGGCCTGCGAGAGAGGCGAGATTGATGCGAAGGTGTGTCTGCTGGTGTGCGATAAGTTGGATGCCTATGCCATCGAGAGGGCGAAGACGCACGGTGTGGAGTGCTATGCCTGTCGTCCGAAGAGCGATTTCGGGTCGAAGGCTGAGTATGAGAGCCGCTTGGTCGAGATGTTGGACGAACGAGATGTCGATTTGGTTTGTCTGGCCGGTTACATGCGCATTGTTGGCGAGGTGTTGTTGGAGAAGTATGCAGGACGCATCATCAATATCCATCCCGCATTGTTGCCCTCGTTCAAGGGAGCACATGGAATAAAGGACGCTTTCGACTATGGGGTGAAGGTGTTCGGTGTGACGGTGCATCATGTTTCGGAGGAGTTGGACGGCGGAAAAATCATTGCCCAGAGGGGTTTTGAGTACTATGGCGACGACATCGACGAGGTGGAGAGCCGCATCCATGCCATTGAGCATGTACTCTATGTTGAGGCTATAAACAGAGTGTTGGAAACGAAATAAAATAAAACTATATAATCTATGAGAGCTTTAATAAGTGTAAGTGACAAAAACGGAGTTGTCGAATTTGCCGGCCAGCTGAAAGAGTTGGGTTGGGATATTATTGCAACGGGCGGAACCATGAAACTGTTGCAGGAGCAGGGTGTTGAGGTCATCAACATCAGCGATGTTACGGGATTCCCCGAGATTTGCGACGGCAGGGTGAAGACGCTGCACCCGAAAGTGCATGGCGGTCTGTTGGCCCGCAGGGATGATGAGGGCCACCTGAAAGCGTTGAAGGACAATGCCATCGAGTTTATCGATATGGTGTGTGTGAATCTCTATCCGTTCCGCAAGACCATTTCGCAGGAGAATGTTTCGATGGAGGATGCAATAGAGAATATCGACATCGGCGGTCCGTCGATGTTGCGCAGTGCGGCCAAGAACTATAAGGATGTGACGGTAGTGTGCGACCCGAGCGATTATCAGACTATTTTGAACGAGATTAAGGAGGGCGGCAACACCACTCTCGAAACCCGTTTGAAACTCTCGGCCAAAGCTTATACCCATACGGCAGAGTACGACATGTGCATCTCGTCGTTCATGCGCGATAAGGCCGGTTTGAGCGAGAAACTTTTTGTGGAGTTCGACATTGTTCAGCAGTTGCGCTATGGCGAGAATCCTCACCAGAAGGCCAAGTTCTATCGCCAGACCGAGGAGGTTCCTTTCTCGTTGGCTTATGCCGAGCAGTTGAACGGCAAGGAGTTGTCGTATAACAATATTCAGGACGCCAATGCCGCGTTGTGCATTGTCAGGGAGTTCGACGAGCCTTTATGTGTGGGATTGAAACACATGAATCCGTGTGGTGCAGCAATCGGTAAGGATGTTGCCGATGCGTGGAACAAGACCTATGAGGCCGATAAGGTGAGCATCTATGGCGGTATCGTTGCCACCAACCGCACCATCACTGCCGAGGTGGCCGAGGCAATGAAGCCCATCTTCTTGGAGATTGTCATGGCTCCGGACTATACGGAGGAGGCTTTGGAGATTCTGAAAAGCAAGAAGAATCTGCGCGTGATGAAGGTGAATATGACCAAGTCGGATAAGCCCGAGATGAAATATGTGAGCGTCAATGGCGGCTTGCTGGCTCAGGACGACGACATCGAGACTCTCAAAATAGAGAATCACATGTGTGTGACCGACGTGAAACCCACCGAGAAACAGTTGGAGGATATGAACTTCGGTTGGAGAATCGTTAAGCACGTCAAGTCAAATGCCATAGTTGTGGTTAAGGACGGCGTTACGATGGGTGTCGGAGCGGGCCAGATGAACAGAGTCGGTTCGGCCGAGATAGCATTGAAAGAGGCAAAGGCCAATGGCGGAACGAGCGACCTGATTCTGGCATCGGACGGATTCCTGCCTTTCGGCGATACGGTGGCTATGGCAGTCGAGTATGGCGTTACGGCAATCGTTCAGCCCGGCGGCAGCATCAGGGATGAGGAGTCCATCGCTAAGGCAAACGAGAAAGGTATCACGATGTTGTTTACCGGCATGCGCCACTTCAAACATTAGTGG
>JAZODY010000213.1:0-2417 GCA_045597245.1 Tidjanibacter sp. | reverse complement strand
TCGGTGCCGACCTTCATGGCCGTATTAGCCTGCTGTACAGTAAATCTCTTGAACTTGAACCAATCGTTAGCCATCTCTCTCCTGCGTTATCTCTCTCCGAAATAAAAATTGCCACCCCAACGCTGCGAATCAGAATCTGTTGCCGTTGATGCCCGCACCGAACAAGGCAAAGTCGAAACGCACCGGGTCGGCCGCATCGAATTTGCGCAACGTGTCGGTAATCTCTTCCACCGCTTTCCAATCGTTCTGGCGACGCCTGAGCAGACCCAACGAGCGCGACGTATTGGCCGAATGAACATCCAAAGGCAGATAGAGGGCCGACATGGGAATCCGTTCCCACAAGCCGAAATCCACACCTCTTTCATCGCGGCGCACCATCCAACGCAGATACATATTAAGTCTCTTGCATGCCGCCTTGCGGTCTATCGACGAGAGGTGTTTTTCACATCGGCTCTCATGCGGGACCGCGAAAAACTCCCTGCGGAACGACGACAGCACCATACGCATATCGCCTGTGGTCTCATACTCTCTCTCGAAATATTCGCCCAATCCGTCATACTCCTTATAGAATCGTCCCAATGCTCTGACGAAAAAGATAAAATCGCCACTGTTGAAGGTACGATGAACAAATCCCTCCAAAGCTTTATAGTCGCTCTCGCACGCATTTCGCACAAAATCATAAGGCGCACCATCCAAGCATTCCATCATTCTATGGCCGCTCTTCACTATGGCCTTACGATTGCCCCATGCAATGGTGGCGGACAGGAATCCGCTGATTTCCACATCCTCCCTCACCGAAAACATATGAGGCACCGACACAGGGTCGTCGGCAATGAATTCCTCCCGATTGTAGCGGTCGTAAAGTTCCTCCAAAAGATTGCGCACTCTCTCACACTCCTCCATACTCACCTCCATGACTTCTCTATCCGTTCACTATCAATCCGTCACACATGGTCAGTTTGCGGTCGCACATTGAGGCCAATCCTTCGTCGTGGGTCACGATGACCGTTGTCTGTCCCGTCTTGTCGCGTAACTCGAAGAACAATCTGTGTATCTCCTCCCTGTTGCGGCTGTCGAGATTGCCCGAAGGCTCGTCGGCCAGCAACACCGAAGGTTCGTTAATCAACGCCCTCGCAATAGCCACTCTCTGTTGCTCTCCACCCGACAACTCCGCCGGTTTATGGAGCATTCTCTCTTTCAGGCCCATTAGTTCAATCAAATCTCTTGCCCTGCTCTCCACCTCCTCGCGGTCGCGACCGCCTATAAATCCGGGCAGACATACATTTTCAAATGCCGTAAACTCCGGCAACAGATGGTGAAACTGGAAGACAAAGCCGATATGGTTGTTTCTGAAATGGGACAACTCCCGCTCTTTGAGCGCCTGCACCTCGCGACCGTCAATCATCACGACACCCTCGTCGGCCCTGCTGAGCGTACCCACAATCTGCAACAATGTGGTTTTTCCCGCACCGCTGGCCCCGACTATACTCACCACCTCACCGCTATCTACCGCCAAAGAGACACCCCGCAGCACCTCCAAATCGCCATAGCTCTTGCGCACATCGCGCACCTCTATCATCCGTGACATATTCGATTAAGTTTATTTTCTATCCTCTTTCTTTGGAAACCATCCGCGGGCAACCCTCTTGCGTTGCTGAAACAATTCACCGATAGACCAAAAGCTCGAAAAGCCCAACACTCCGCCCAACACACTGAGAATCATATTGTCAATCAGCATTGAAAACAGGCAGCTCGCCAAGCCCAACACCAAGAATGCCCACCAGCAGCGAACACCGAAATGATACTCGGCCTTTATCACCAACGGATGAAACATACCGATGATGAGAAATGTGGCCGCACCCACTATCAATCCCTCAAATCCCAACTCCATAATCTCTATACTTATTAAAAATTTTCACCACATCAACGGCGGCACGCACATCATGAACACGCAACAGAGCGGCCCCCTTCATCAAACACTCCCAATTCAATGCCACCGTACCGAAAAGAGCCTCTTCGGGCGACGAATCGAGAGCCTTGTATATCATAGATTTACGCGACACTCCGGCCAAAACGGGATATCCCAGCGCGACAATTCGGTCCAGACCGCCAAGCAACTCATAATTCTGTTCCATCGTTTTTGCGAAACCGAATCCCGCATCCAACACCACGCTCTCCACACCGCGACTGCGCACAAATTCGGCCCGCTCCGCAAGGTAGTCGGCCACCTCGGCAACCACATCCCGATAGTCGGTACGGTTTGCCATATCGCTCGGCATACCGCGCATGTGCATGGCCACATAAGGGACTCCGTATTCGGCAGCAACATCCACAATCTCTGCATCATACTCGCCGGCCGTAATATCGTTTATCATACAGTCGGCCCTGCGTTGCAATGCCGCTGCCGCAACTCCTGC
>JAZODY010000212.1:0-3080 GCA_045597245.1 Tidjanibacter sp. | reverse complement strand
TGCCGTAGACGGGGTCGTCGCCCAGCCAGTGGCCCAGAAAGAGCACCTGCAATCCGTCGTCGGTCTTGTACTCCTCGGTGCAGTGGTTGTGTCCGAACACAAAGCCGTCTGCCCTCTCTTGCGCCATCATCTTGCGGGCCTCGCATACCATGAAATCCTTCTCGCCGAGGAATTCCGCCGCCACCGCCTTCGACTTGCGACTATGGCCCGACCACCAGTGTCCGAACTTCAATGCCAAATCGGGATGGACCAGATGCGAAAACAACCAACGCACCCAGCCGCATCTGAACACACAGTTGATGATGCCTGCCCCGCGGAGATATTTTGCATAGATTTCGTCGCCGTGCTCCATGTGGATACGTCTGCCGTACAACTCCATCGTCACTCCCGACGTGTGGACCTCCACTCCGCACTCCTCGCTCAGATAATTGCCTAACCACATATCGTGGTTGCCGCCGAAGAAGTGAATCTCCACTCCTCTGTCGGTCAGTTCGGCCAACTTGGCCAGTGTACGGGTGAAACCTTTGGGCACCACGCGTCGATACTCATACCAGAAATCGAATATGTCGCCCAGCAGAAAGATGGCCTTTGCATCCGTTGCCGCCTTGTCGAGCCACTCCGTGAAGAGGCGTTCGCGTTTGCGGCTCTCTGCATGCGAGCCGTAACCCAAGTGAGTGTCGGATGCGAAGTAATACATGTTGTTGTCCTCCCCGTGAAAAGTCCCGTTGTCGAGGGATGCTATTTCAACAGGCGGGCAATCTCTTTTTCGAGCTCCTCGCCGTAGATGTTTTTCTTGATGATGTTGCCCTCCTTGTCGAGCAGGAAGTTGGCGGGCACCGAGGTCACCGAGTAGTTGCGTATCGTGGGTGAGTTGCCGCCCCTGAAATCACACACCGAAATCCACGGCAGATTCTGCGACTGCACCGTCGCTATCCATGCCGGTTTCGACGTATCCACCGATACCTGATAGACCTCGAATCCGCTCTCCGCATATTTCTCATAGAGTGCCTTCAACTCGGCATTGAGATAGGGGTTGCTCGGATTTTCCAACGACCAGAAATCCAACAGCACCACTTTGCCCGTCAGGTCTGACAGCTTGTGAATCTTGCCATACATGTCGGCCATCTCCACATCGGGCGAGTTGGCCGGATTGTTCAACTTCTCCGAGAGGGAGTTGAACAGTTCGAGGCTCTGTTCGCTGCGGGTGATGTCGGCTCTCAGGCTTGCCAGATAGGGCGATTCGGGATAGGCGGTTGCCACCGAGTCGGCCACCATGCGATAATAGACGATGTCGCTGTCGCCATTGAAGAGAACATCGTCATTGGGCAGACGCTGATAGAGAGCATATATTGCCGCCAACGAGTGGCAGTGCTCCACTATGAAAGCCAGATGCTGTTTCTTTATGTCGTAATATGTGTTTCCGTAGCTCTGTCCGGCTGCCTTTCGGGTGTTCTCGTCGAGCGTCTCAATCGAGTAGGCGTTCATTATAGAGTCGAGTCTTGCCGCGCCGCCGCTGAGAATGTCTTTCACCTCTTTAATCAGCTGCGACTCCTCCGAGCCGCTTATCGTGTAGCCGTTTATCATGCCCGGAATGGATTGGATGTCCACTCTTTCTCCGGGTTTGAGCAGGAGGGTTATGTTCTCGCTCTTGCAACGCAGATTGTAGAGCGTGGGTTGGCCCTTAGGCAGAGCCACCTTGAACTTGAAGAATCCTTTCTGATTGGTGAGCGTCGTGTCGATGGTCACGGTGCGCATGGGGTTCACCTGTTCCAAATATACATTCAGCGAGTCGCATCCCGCAAAGTTGCCGCTGATTCTTACTTTCCCGCTGTTGCAGGCAGCCAACATGGCCGCCATCACTATTATCAAGCCGTATTTTTTCATCTGTCTTGATTGAAATAAAAAGTCAATTAACCGACAAATATAGTTCTTTTTCTTCTAAATCCGCCTCGCTTGCGTCTATTATTTCCACTCTTTCTCCGCCACCGCATCTCCGATTATTCCCATCCCCGTCTTGATGTCCGTCCCTTTGCGTGGTGTCTCATGCGATGTCGGGCCTCTCTCCGACCGCTATTTGTTGCGATTTTGGAGCTGATGGCGATGGTTGTTTTTCTGATTTTTGTTGTTCTTTTTCTGGAACTGATTCTTTTTGTTGCGACCGTTAAAGGGTTGTTTATACTCGCTTTTGATAAGATTTATGGCCTCTTCATCCAGAATGATGCCGTTATCGGACATCCTTTTTATGTCTTTAATGATTACCTCGTTGTTGGGGTGTTCCTGATTATATTCATAGCTCTTGGTGCGCATGTAGCGGGCCAGATTATTCACCACTCCCTGCACCACATCCTGATTCTTCGTCTTTTCCAGCACCTTTATCACACTGCGCACATTCTTGCCGTAGTGTTTCATGGCTATGTGGCTCTGAGGATAGGGCAGACGGGCCGGTTTCACCTCGAAGGTTTCGCGTGTGGGTATGGGGTAGGGCGAGTCCACATCGAGCTTGAAATCAGACATTATGAAGAGGTGGTCCCATAATTTGTGGGCATATTCGGCCGACTCTCTCAGCTGGGGTTGAAGGTTGCCCATGATGGCTATGAGGGTGCGTGCCTTGCGATTTCGTTCCTCGCGATTCTCGATTTCGAGAAGCGCATCGACCATGTCATGAATGTGGCGGCCGTATTCCGGTAGGAACATTTTTTTGCGATAGATGTTGTAGTTGTTGTTCATTGAAAATATTTTCTGTTTCGACTACTTTCGGCTCTTTGACGGATGCTCCGCAAGGGCGTTTCGTTTCTCCGCAAGGGCCTGACGGATTGTTTGAAAGGAGCTGCTCCTCAATCCGTTTCTCCGTTCGGTCGCATGAGACCCGAAATTTCGGAGAGTTGAGATAGTTCTTAACTTTGACACAAAGAAAATGCAAATTTTTCAATAAACAAAATTATTGCCGCTTTTCGGCCGATTGGTGTGCGGGCGGCAAAAATAGATTCCGACAGACGATGGCAAACATTTTGATTGTGGACTCCTCAAAAGGGGTCAGAAATAATTTAAAGGAGCGATTGGAGTATGAAGTCGGAGGCCAA
>JAZODY010000211.1:0-8089 GCA_045597245.1 Tidjanibacter sp. | reverse complement strand
GCCGACTTGGCTCCGTCGGCAATGAATTGGGCCTCCTCTCCGTCGGTGTAGGCCTTCAAGACCTTTATTTTTTCGCCCGTTTCGTTCTCCGAGAAGACAGTCTTCTTTATGCGCTGGCTGTTCTTCTCGATGACGCTGTTGGCTGCATTCACAATGTTCTGTGTGGAGCGGTAGTTCTGTTCGAGCTTGAAGATGCGGGCTCCCGGGAAGTCCTTCTGAAACTGAAATATGTTCTCTATCTTGGCTCCGCGGAACGAGTAGATGCTCTGTGCATCGTCGCCCACCACACAGACGCGCGAGTGTTGTTGCGCCAAACGACGGATGATGAAATACTGTGCATAGTTGGTGTCCTGATACTCGTCCACCAATATGTAGGCAAAACGTTTCTGATACTTCTCCAATACCGCCGGATGGTCGCGGAAGAGGATGTTGATGTTCAACAGCAGGTCGTCGAAGTCCATTGCATTGTTGGCCTTGCAACGCTGCTGATAGGTCTTGTAGATGTGAGCAAACTCGGGACGGCGTCGCTCGCGGTTCTCGGTGAGCAACACCGAGTTGCTCTCGTAGGATTCGGCGGTGACCAGATTGTTCTTGGCCAACGATATGCGGCTCTGTATGTCACGCGGCTTGTAGGTCTCGTCGTCGAGTTGCAACTCCTTTATGATACTCTTTATGAGGCTTTGGCTCTGTGCCGAGTCGTAGATGGTAAACGAAGATTGATAGCCGATTTTATCGGCCTCGGCGAAGAGTATCTTGGCAAAGACTGAGTGGAACGTACCCATCCAGATATAGCGACTGCGACCACCCACGAGACTCTCTATTCGTTCGCGCATCTCGCGAGCGGCCTTGTTGGTGAAGGTGAGTGCGAGGATGGAGTGGGGTGCCACGCCCTCGCTTATCATGTGGGCTATGCGACACGTGAGTACACGTGTCTTGCCCGACCCTGCACCCGCCATTATAAGAGAGGGGTGTTCATAGTCGGTTACTGCCGCTCTCTGGGCAGGGTTGAGGTTTGCCAATATGTCGTTCTGCTGTTCCATTGTCTTTTACTGTGGGTCGAAATTATACGCCCCGACAAAGGTAAATATTTACCCCGAACTTACGGCCCGTATGCAACATTTTATTTCCTGCCGCATGGCGGCGGCGGAGAAAGGCGATACAACGAATGAATTTTTATGTATTTTTGTATTAATTAATATGTGTGGAGACGGGTGAGGGATAATAAAAGCGTCGTCGCCTGCGTTGAAAATAGGTACGACCCGAACAACCGGAAACAAAACAGATAAAAAACAACAAATAGATTTCTATGAGCGAAGTAGTAAACATCAAGGAACTTAATGAACGCATCGAACGCGAGAGTGTCTTTGTGGACACGCTCAACATGGAGATGGGCAAGGTAATCGTGGGACAGAAACATCTGCTCGACACGTTACTGATTGCGTTGCTCTCCAACGGACATGTGCTGCTCGAAGGTGTACCCGGGCTTGCCAAGACATTGGCCATAACCACGCTGGCCAAAGCCGTGGATGCACGTTTCAGTCGCATTCAATTCACTCCGGACCTTCTTCCGGCCGACATCATCGGAACGTTGATTTACTCCCAGAAACGTGAGGAGTTCACCGTTAAAAAGGGTCCCGTTTTCGCCAATTTCGTTTTGGCCGACGAGATAAACCGTTCGCCCGCCAAAGTGCAGAGTGCGCTGTTGGAGGCCATGCAGGAGCGTCAGGTCACCATAGGTGACGAAACATTCCCGCTGCCGCAGCCGTTCCTTGTGCTGGCCACCCAGAACCCCTTGGAGCAGGAGGGAACCTATCCGCTGCCCGAGGCGCAGGTGGACCGTTTCATGCTCAAAGCGCGTATCTCCTATCCCAAGAAGTCGGAGGAGCGCGACATCGTTCGCATGAATCTCCATCCGACCGGTTTCCCGCAGCCCAACAAGATTATCACACCGGAGGACATCATCAAGGCACGCGAGGTGGTTACGAGCGTCTATATGGATGAGAAGATAGAGAAGTACATAGTGGATATAATCTTTGCCACGCGTGAGCCGCAGGAGTATGGTCTGCAATCGCTCTCTCCGATGATTGGCTATGGCGGTTCGCCTCGTGCGAGCATCTCGCTGGCCAAAGCAGCCAAAGCCTATGCCTTCATCAGGCGCAGGGGCTATGTGATTCCGGAGGATGTACGTGCCGTATGTCACGACGTGTTGCGTCACCGCATCGGACTCACTTATGAGGCCGAGGCCGAGAATGTCACCTCTGAGGAGATTATCACCGAGATTCTCAATGCCGTGGAGGTCCCCTAAACGACCAAAGGCAAACGCATAAACAAAACAGAAAAGACTATGGGAAAACAGGCTGACAGAAAGACCAGAATCTACGGAACGACAGGTGCTGTTTCGGCAGGTTTAGCAGTGGCGTTGTATGTGCTCATGATTGTGAGCGGCATCAAGGGTGGAAGTGTGCAGACCGAATGGGCGGCCTATGCGGTGCCTCTGCTGTTGTGCATCACGTTGATTTGTCAGGGTAGATTGTGGCGCGACCGCGAGGGTAAGGCGTGGGATACGGTGCTTCGCGAGAGAGAGGAGAAAGAGAAAAAATGACAAGAGAGAGTAGCAGCGACATAATCAAGCAGGTCAGAAAGATTGAGATAAAGACGCGTGGACTGAGTAACGACATCTTTGCCGGTCACTACCACAGCGCCTTTCGCGGACGAGGTATGTCGTTCAGCGAGGTGAGGGAGTACCGCATGGGTGACGATGTGCGCGACATCGACTGGAATGTGACGGCGCGTGCACGCCAGCCCCACATAAAGGTCTATGAGGAGGAGCGCGAGCTGACCATGATGTTGATGGTGGATGTGAGCGGGTCGCGCATGTTCGGCAGCGGCGACCGATTCAAGAAGAGCATCATGACCGAGATTGCTGCGGTGTTGGCTTTCTCGGCCGCACAGAACAACGACAAGGTGGGCTGTCTGCTGTTCAGCGACAGGGTGGAGAAATTCATTCCGCCGAAGAAAGGTCGTTCCCACATACTTATGATTATAAGGGAGCTGATAGAGTTCACCCCGCAGAGTCGCACCACTTCGTTGGCAGAGCCGGTTAAGTTCCTCACCAATGCGCTCAAAAAGCGTTGTACGGCCTTCATGCTCTCCGATTTCATGGATTCGGCAAAGGGGCGTGGCGAGTTTGAGGAGGCATTGAAGATTGCGGCCGGCAAACACGATGTGGTGGCCGTTAGGGTTTATGACAAGCGCGAGACGGAGTTGCCCGATGTGGGCATAGTGGAGATGGAGGATGCCGAGACGGGCCGTACGGTGTGGCTGGACACATCGTCGGCGACGGTGCGCGATGCCTATTCGGCTTCGTGGCGGGAGAGCAGTGGCGAGGTGGAGAAGATATTGAAACGTTGCAGGGTGGACGGAATGAGTGTGGAGACGGGCGAGGACTACGTAAAGACCCTTATCAAATTTTTTAAACAGAGATAGTGCTGTGGGCCGAACAACACAAACAAATGGAATGAACAGAGAGATATATAACAAAACGGAACGATTCGGCTTGTCGGGAGATTCGGTTTGGCGCGGAGTGAAATTTACTATTGTGCTGACGGTTGCGATGATGCTCTTCGTTACACCCGCGTTGCTCTCGGCCGAGGAGCAAGAGGGCACGACGGGCAGCCGACGTCCCACCATGCGGGCCACCCTGTCGGCCGATACAGTGTTGATTGGCGACCACTTCTTCCTTGATGTGGAGGTGACCAAAGACATGGTGCAGATGGTGGAGTTTCCTCGATTGGACCAGATTGCCGACGGCTCCATCGAACTGTTGGGGGAGGAACCGATTGATACTTTGGAGGTCGATGGACGAATGCAGAGGCTGCTGAAACGTTATCGTCTCATAGCTTTCGAGGAGGGTATCTATAACATCGACAGTTTCCCGTTGCTCTATTTGGATAAAAACATAGTAGACACCATCTTCGACGAGCAGATGAATCGACTTGTGATAGATACCTACATTGTCGATACGGCTTCGCAGACCATCTTCGACATCAAACCGCCTATGGATGCACCGCTTATGGTGGGAGAGGTGAGCGGATATGTGGGTTTCGGCGTGGCGTTGCTGGCTGTTTTGGCGGCAGTGTTATATCTGGCAGTGCGCCACATGAGCCGCAAAGGGGTGGTGAGTGATGTCTATCGTCCGCGCGAGGCACCGCATGTGATAGCCATCAGGCAGTTGGAACAGCTGGCCAACCAGAAGATTTGGCAGAACAACAAGCACAAGCTCTACTATACTCGCATTACCGACATTCTGCGTGAGTATATCGACAGCCGTTACGGTATTTCGGCTCGCGAGATGACCTCCGATGAAATTCTCGATGCGGTGAAGGAGTTGGAACTCGGGGTGAAGGATTACGAATATTTGCAGGAGATTCTGCGTGATGCCGACCTTGTGAAGTTTGCCAAGTTCGTGCCGGAGCCCGAACGGAACGAGAAGGCCTATTACAGTGCCTACTATTTTGTGGAGGATACCAAGCAGACAATGGAGAGTACGGTGCAGATTGAGGACGAGCCCATTGTGGAGACCATACGTCCGGAGGCGGTCGAGGATGAGAGGAGCGATAATGCTGCCGCAGGAGAGGAGAATGTCGAACCCAAAGAGGAGGAAAAGAGATGACGGGCAGAATGAGAGAGAGAGTATTGTGGCGCATGTTGTTCCTTGCGGTCGTGGCGGTTGCGGCGGCGGGCGAGATGCATGCCCAGCAGTTTCCCGAGCGCAAACATATCCGCAGGGGCAATCGCACCTATGAAACTCAGGATTGGCAGGCGGCCGAGAACGACTATCGCAAGGCAGCCATCGAGAGTCCCGCCTCGGTGGAGGCGCAGTTCAATCTGGCCGATGCACTCTATCGTCAGGGGCGTTATGAAGAGGCCGACAATGCGCTCAAAGCGCTCACCGAGCGCGAGAGTGACATGAACAAGGAGCAGGCGGCGCGGGCTTACTACAACAGGGGTAATGCGCAGTTTGCGCGCCAGATGTTGCAGGAGGCGTTGGAGTCTTACAAACAGTCGTTGAGGCTCAATCCCGATGATGTGGAGGCCAAGTATAACTATGCCTACACCAAGAAACTTCTGGACCAGAACAAGAACGACAACCAGAATCAAAACGACAATCAGGACCAGAACAACCGGAATAATCAAAACTCCGAAAACCCGCAGGGCGGCAACAACGACCGGAACGACAATCAGAACAATCCCGATGGCGATAATAACGACCAAAACAATGACCAAAACAACCGAAATGGCGACCAGCCGGAGGGAGAGAACAATGATGAGAACAGCGACGACGGCAGTGACGGCAACAACGGTAACGAAGATGCACCCACTCCGCCGAACAAGCAGGACAATTCATCGCGCGAGTCGGGCATGAGCCAGCAGGAGGCCGAGCAGATTCTCAATGCCATTCAGGGACAGGAGGACAAGACGCGCGAGAAGATGGATGCCCAGAAGGCTGTGACCGTCGGCCGTTCGGGTAAGAATTGGTAGTCGGCATCAACCGCCAATGCAGGTGTGTGGGAGAGGAGTGCACGAGAGAGTGACAGGGGAAGAAGATAGGACCGAACGATGTGAAGGCCCGATGGAGAGTGTGAGGAGAGAGAGCCTAAACAAAAAAGCAAAACAAAGAAGAGAGAGATAAAAGATGTTTCAGTTTGCAAATCCGCAATTATTGTGGCTGCTGACGGTGCTGATTCCGTTGGCGGCATACTATATATTCCGTTTGCGTCGGGGCAATGCCACGCTCACCGTGTCTGACACTTCGGCGGTGTCCTCGTTGCACAAGACTTGGCGCTACTATGGTCGTCATCTTCCTTTTGTGATGGAGTGTGCGGCGGTGGCGTTGTGCATCGTGGCATTGGCGCGCCCGCAGAGCAGCGAACATGGCAGTACGGTCAGGACCGAGGGTATCGACATCGTGCTTGCGGTGGACGTGTCGGGCAGTATGCTGGCGAGGGACTTCAATCCCGACCGCATCACCGCGGCCAAAGAGGTGGCCGCCAAGTTTATTGTGGACCGCCGGAACGACCGTATGGGACTTGTGATTTTTGCGGGAGAGAGTTTTACGCAGAGTCCGCTCACCACCGACAAGAGTACGTTGCTCACGTTGCTCGGACAGATTCGCAGCGGTGTGCTCGACGACGGAACGGCCATCGGAAACGGACTCGCCACAGCGGTGAACAGGCTCAAAGAGAGTTCGGCAAAGAGCAAGGTGGTGATTCTGCTGACCGACGGAGTGAACAACATGGGACAGGTGGCACCGCTGACGGCAGCCGAGATAGCGGCAGGCTACGGCATAAAGGTCTACACCATCGGTGTGGGTACACGAGGTATGGCGCCCTATCCGGCTTATGATATGTGGGGCAATATGGTCTATCAGCAGATGAAGGTGGAGATTGACGAGGAGGTGTTGTCCGACATTGCCGCCATGACGGGAGGACAATATTTCCGCGCGGTGGACAACCGTACGCTCTCGGAGATTTACGAGGAGATTGACCGATTGGAGAAGACAAAGATTGACACCGACGAGTTTGTGAAATACAATGAACTGTTCGGACGATACCTCATCTGGGCCTTTGTGTTGTTGGTGGCTGCCTTTGTATTGGATAAATTGTGGCTTAAACGCATCCCCTGATTGCGACGAGCGGCCATGCAGGGTCGAGGTGAAAAGCGGAGGTGCAAGGGGAGAATGATGTAAAGAGAAAGGAGAAAAACAAAATGTTCAGATTCGCAAATACTGAGTATCTGTATCTGTTGGCGGTTGTGCCGTTGCTGACAGTACTCTTTGTCTATGCGCTGCGTGAGCGCAAACGACGTCTGGCGCGTTTCGGTGAATTGCAGACCGTCGAGCAGCTGATGCCCAATGCGTCGTCGCGTCGTGTGAGATTGAAGTTCGAGTTGCTCATGTTGTCGCTTGTCTTCATGGTGCTGGCATTGGCAAGGCCGCAGTTCGGCTCAAAACTCAAAGAGGTGCAGCGAGAGGGAATAGAGATTATGTTGGCCATCGACGTTTCGAACTCGATGCTGGCCGAGGACTTCGAGCCCAACCGATTGGAGCGCACCAAGTATGCGGTGAACAGATTGTTGGAGGGTATCGAGGAGGATAAGATTGGTGTCATTGTCTTTGCGGGCGACGCCTATGTGCAACTGCCCATCACGTCGGATTATGTGGCGGCCCGCAATTTCGTGTCGCAGATTTCGTCGAACATGGTCACCAAGCAGGGTACGGCCATAGGTGCGGCCATCAATCTGGCCATAAATTCGTTCTCGTCGCAGAGCGAGGGCAGCAGGGTGTTGATTCTGGTGACCGACGGCGAGAATCATGAGGATAATGCCGAACATGCGGCACGTGCGGCGGCAGACCGCGGGATAACCATCTATACGATAGGAATGGGTACACCCGAGGGAGCTCCCATTGAGATTGGCGGCGACTTCATACGCGATGACAAAGGGGAGATTGTGGTATCGAAGCTCGATGAGGAGAGCCTGCAAAAAATAGCCCTGCTTACGGGCGGAGCCTACATACGTTCCACCAACCAGAGTGTGGGGCTCAACGAGATTGTGGCCAAGATAAACAGCACCGCAAATGCACAGTTTGAAACGCAGGTCTATGAGGAGTACAGCGAGTATTATCCCTATCCTCTGGCTGTTGCGCTCTTCTTCCTGCTGCTGTCGAGAGTGGTCCTGCCGCGCTCGGGAGTGTGGCGTCGGTTTAGGATTATTCACTTTTAGAGCTGCTGCGACCAACGGAAAAGAGAAAAAGCGGAATCGTTCTTACGGTTCCGCTTTTGTTTGAAGGTGGATTTGTCGAAAGGTTATCTTAAACTCAGCCCCACCACCATGTAGCTCTTCTCCAATACCGGATTGTAGGTGGCACTCACGTGGAGCGGGATGGAGAGCAACCCCGGAATGGTTATCGTGCGACCCACCTGCATGCCCAATTCGCAGACTCGCGGCCCGTCGGTGCCGGTGAGATAGGAGGTGCCCCACGGAGTGGCACCCACCGATGCTGTACAATCGAATCCCAAGATGGAGAAGG
>JAZODY010000210.1:0-3698 GCA_045597245.1 Tidjanibacter sp. | reverse complement strand
TATTCGTAGCTACCCGATTTGAGCATGGCTACTTCGCGCGGAGAGAGAAAACGCCAAGCACCTCTTTTGAGCTTCAATTTGGTGAGGCCGGCAAAATAGACTCTGTCGAGTTTGTTTACCTTGTAGCCCAAGTGGTCGAAGATACGTCTTACGATGCGATTACGGCCGGAGTGAATCTCAATTCCAACCTCGCTCTTCTTGTCGCCTATGTAGCTTACCTCATCGGCATGAATATCGCCATCCTCCAATGTTATACCGGCAACTATCTGCTCCATGTCGGCTTTGGTCAGGGCCTTGTTGAGTGACACCTGATATATCTTTTTCTTCTCCTGGGAGGGGTGGGTGAGTCGTTTGGCAAGGTCGCCGTCGTTGGTGAACAACAATACACCGAGGCTGTTCTTGTCAAGACGTCCTACGGGGTAGATGCGCTCTTTGCAGGCATTTTTCAGCAGGTCCATCACGGTTTTATCCGAGTGCGGGTCTTCCAATGAGGTCACATAGCCTTTGGGCTTGTTCATTACGATATAGACCTTTTTCTCGTTTTCAATCACCCTGCCATCGAATTTAACCACATCGCCCTGTTTAATCTTCACACCCATTTCGGTAACAACCACGTCGTTTACCGTGATGCGCCCTTCGGTGATGTAGTCGTCGGCCTCGCGACGCGAACATATACCCGACATGGAGATATATTTGTTGAGTCTTATCTCCTCCTCAATCTTGGGGGCCGGATATTTGGGATAGTTCTCGGCATTATATGTCGGTTTCGAACCCTTGTCATAAGTTCGTTTCCCTTTATAGGAGTTGTTCTCAAACTTATTGTAACGAGCAGGTCTTCCCTCGTGGCGCTCTCTCGACTCATAGCGGTTGAAGTTGTTTTCGCCCTCTTCATGATTCTGATTTATGCGAGGACGGTAGCCGTTTCTTTTCTGATAATTGCGATTGGAGTGTTGTGCGCCTCCATAACTTGCATGGTATTTTGAGTACGTCGTGTTGCCATCCGCCTCACCTTCGGCGGGCGAGTTCTCATACCTCTTGTTATATTGATTACGTCCTTCATAGTTACGCGAACCATAGCGATTCTCATTGGGGCGATACTCCTGATTGCGAAATCTCTTTTCGCCTTCATATCTGCCATCGCCCTTGAACTTGTTCTCCGAAGAGAAATTGGGATTGTATGATTTGCGTCTGTACTCTGTCTCCTTCTCTCTGTTGGCGGAGTAATCGTTGTTGGGCGATTGTTGCTCCGACGTGGTGCGCATGCGTTTGTCTTTGGTGAAGGCTCTGTAAGCTTCATTACCGCGACCCGTTGAATCTTCTCGATTGAAACTGCTTTTTTCGACACTCTCTTCCTGTCGTTTTTTGGGGCCAAAAATATTCATCTTCAAATTATTAGTGTGTGTTTGTAAAATATAATATACTGCTTTTTTCTATCTTGTCGGCTTTCTTCCGTTGTATTGCCATGCGCTTTTTTGCGTTGTCCATCAGTTTGTCCGGTCTGCCAGACTCAATAATCATACCAGCCGAATGTAAAAATAATGTCCGGAAGTCACCGGACATTATTTTACACCTCATTCCGTTCGATTATTCGGCTTCGGGCAGGCCCAATTCGCTCTTTACCATCGGAAGAATGTCGATAACCGAGGCGTCAGAATAGAGCAGGGGAGTGGTTGCGGCATCAAGTATGAACGTAAAACCGTTGGTCTCACTTACTTTCTTGATGGCATTTTGAGCCTTCTCAATCACCGGAGCCAACAACTCCTGCTGTTTCTGCTGCATGTTTTGGGCAGCAAGATTCTGGAACTCCTGATATCTTGAACTCAGGTCATTCAACTCCTGCTCTTTGGCCTGTTTCTGTGCATCGGTATAAGAAGCGGCATTCTTCTGATAATCCTGAGCTTTATTGTTGAATTCCACCTGAATCAACTCCAACTGCTCCGACCATTCTTGGCTGAGGGTTTCAAGCTTTAAATTGACAGAATCGGTTTCCGGCATTGCCAATATCAACTCCTGCGTATTGATGTAGCCGAATTTCTGGCCGTATACCTGACTTGCAGTGAGTGACAAGATGGCGAGTAAGGTTAGTCTTAAAAGATTTTTCATTTCGTTTGTTTAATTTGTTTTTGTTTATTTTAATTGGTTGATTATCTGTTCTGTCCGGTTTTTGGAGGGGACGTAGTATAAGATGCTCGGATTGGTGGCTATGTCCAACACCAAATCAAACCTATTTGCCTCGGCATAGTTGTTAATTACGTCAAACACTTTATCCTGAATGGGTTTCAACATCTCCACACGTTTTTTCATCAACTCTCCCTCCTGACCGAAAATCTCCTCTTCGAATCGGGTGATTTTCTGCTCGGCCTGTATGATTTCGTTCTCACTTGTCTGGCGCTGACTTTCCGACATGTAATTGCGATTCTCCTGATAGCTTTCATACATGTCGTCCAACTTGTCATACGCCGCCTCAATTCTCCGCTGATATTGTGCGGCAAGAGTATCCAATTCCGAAACGGCTTTGTTGTAGCTGTCGATTGATTGGAAAATCTCTTGTGAGTTTACCACCATGTAGTTCTGCGAGAATGCCATCGTGGCAATCAGTGCAAAAATCGAGGTTAAAAGTGCTTTTTTCATAGTTGTCAAAGTTTTCTGATATTAGAACTCCTGTCCGATTACGAAATGGAAGTGGCTTCCGCTTTGTCCCGATTCGTGTGCCGGTTTGTCGAATCCCCAACCCCAGTCGATACCAATCATACCAACAATGGCCATGTACATTCTCAAACCTATACCTGCCGAACGTTTCAGGTTGAACGGGCTGAATTCATCCCAACCCATCCATGCATTACCGCCTTCCACAAAAGCCAAGCCAAAGATTTGTGACTGGGGTTGCATGACAATCGGGTATCTCAACTCCACAGTGAATTTACTGAACATGTTGGCATACTCACTTTGTAACGGATTGAGGGCGCTGTCTTCATATCCGCGCAACTTGATGAGGTCCACACCATAATAACGATAGCCCGACATTCCGTCGCCACCGACGTCGTAACGCTCATAGGGCGAGAGCTTGTTGCTGTCATAGTGGCCCAAATAACCCATGTGGGTCGATGCCATCAGCACAAGGTCGTTGTTGTTGGTGAGCGGGTAGTACCAACTGCTCTTGAACTCCCATTTATGATACTCTATCCACTTATATTTCTCCTGCTCGTCGGTCATGGTGGCATAGTTCTTTCCATCGAACAGCGAGTACGGCGGAGTGAAATCAACTCCCAACGAGAAACTCGAACCGGTGCGCGGGTATATCTGTGAATCGGTGGAGTTTCTGCTCAGTTTCAGCGAGCCGAAAATTATGTTCGACACACCCGAGTCTTCCGAGAAAATGTTACCGAAGTAGGGCCAATCTCTCAGGTGATAGCGCGAGAATCCCAAACCGGTGTAGAGCGAGAAGTATCTGTCGGGCCACGACAGACGACGGCTGATACCGGCGCTCACACCGCTGGCGCGGAAGAATTGGTTGCTGCTTACCACACCATAGAAGGCATTGTAATAATCTGCCGTCTGCTCCGACCAGAATGCGCTAACCGACAATGCATTCGGTTTCTTTCCTCCCAACCAGGGCTCGGTGAATCCAATCGAGAACGAGCTGTAATAAGAACCGTTGGTGGATGCCGACAGAGAGAATTGCTGGCTTTGACCGTGCG
>JAZODY010000209.1:0-6336 GCA_045597245.1 Tidjanibacter sp. | reverse complement strand
GGCAGGGGCCGCACCACGAGGCCCAGAAATCCACCAACACATATTTTCCCTTGCCCACATAGTCGGATAATCTGGCGGGCGAGCCGTCGGCATTGCCCTTCTCTATGGTGAAGTCGGTGAACATCTTGCCTTCTGCGGTGGCGCCAATGGCGGTCATGGTTTTGATAAAGTCCTGAGTCGGGTTAAATCCGCGAATGTACTCTCCTGTTGCCGAGTAAAGGTCGAAGAATTGTTCGGGAGAGGGTACAAGGGAGTTGGTTGTCCGCCACAACACGAATGCGCCGAGTGCGTTGTCGTTGGCTGCGATGATGGTTTCGGCCTCTTCGAGCAGTTGGTTTTTCACCTTGTCGAAAAACTCTTTCTGGCGGTCGAGGGCTTCCTTCTCGGAGAGTGAAGCATCGGCCATTAAGGTGTTGTAGTTTTGCAGCACCAAATCGGAAGAGGTGTTAAGGTTGTTTATATACTCGTTCATCACTCTGTTTTTCTCGGTGCCGGTGGCATTGTTGTTGTCGAAGTCTATCACAATGTCGCCCCCTTCGAGAATGATGTTGGCATAGAGGGTTGTGCCGAGCTCGATGCGACGAAGGGAGTCGCCCTCAATCGTGCCTTCGAACGAGAACGAGCCGTTCTTCACTGTGGTGGTGGCCACTGTCTCATTGTTGTTGAGGTCCAACATCTTAACTTCGGTACCGTCGAGCGAGGGGTCTGCCGTTCCGCTTACGGTGTAGGGTTTCGGAGCCGAAGCGCAACCGACAAGTGCGGTCATGAATACAATGCAGATAAATTTTTTCATAATGATATCTTTTGAAATTTGCCGTAAAAATATGTAAAAATATGTCATGACCTTAATGTCGATGGATGAATATCATGCGAATTTATGAGTATTTTTGTGTGTTGTTCTCGGTTGATAATCGGGCAGATGAGGGAGAATAATATGCAGAAAAGGCGTGTGAGGACCCATGACGACCGTTGTGGTCACGAGTTTCGGTGAGGAGAGAGGGTGTAGGGCAGTTTGAGTTTGGGGCACAGAAGGTTGTAAGCACGAAATTGTGGGTGCGGGAGAGAACAACCGACCCGAAAAATTATTATCTTGCGGCCGTTATCCGCAATATGGCCGCAGAGCCTGTGCGAAGAGGGAGAGAAATTTAATGATAACAAGATAAAAGTTTTGATTATGAGAAAAATAGTTTTTGCATTGCTGGCATTGTTGAGCCTTGTGCCGATGTCGCTCGGTGCGCAGACCATCGATGAACTTTATGAGCAGATTCCCATTCCGGAGGGTGTGGACGAGATGAAGGTGGTTTTCCGTTTTGCAGAGGGAGTGACCGACCTGCAATTGGGATTGAGCGGAAATCAGGATGCGTTGGATTCGATTTGTATGGTGATGAATCCCAAAATCGTGGAGAAGGGAACGGTGCTGGTCGATGGCTACGGCTCCGATATCGAGGAGATGAAGGTGCGCTGCAAGAAGGTGAAGTCGGAACTTGTCACACTCATCGGAATGAAGGAGGAGAACTTCACCACCACCATTCGTATGGCCACCTATAACGGTCGTGGAAATGTGGTTGTGGTGACGGTGCCTTCGAATGTGATGGCGAGTGCGATGCGCGATTTTGAGATTATGCGCATTCTCTCCACGCCGCGTATAATCGAGGTCGTGGAGTATGTGACACCCGAGGAGGTCGCAGAGCCCGAATCAGAGGAGGTGAACGTTCCGTTTGAGGAGGTTGAGGAGCAGCCGGCGGTGAATCCGTCGGGCAAAGTCAAGTTGCACTACGCCAAGAGTATATATCAGACCAAACGCCAGAAACGCAAGGCCGAGCGAAGAAAGTGATGGGGTCTTCTGCCTGCCGACAAGTCGGGGGACGGATTTTTCGGGATGCGGCGTCGGATTAATTGGCGGACTGGCTGCGGACAGCACTCGGGTTACACCGATAACCGATATATTTACAGATTGTAACAAAACAACCGACAAACAAAAAAATGGATACGATGTTGATGATTTTGGCCGTTATTTGTGCGGTGGTGGGAATTGCGGGATGTGTTTTGCCTGCGCTGCCCGGAACGCCCATTTGCTTTTTGGGATTGTTGCTTGCCCGCTGGGGCGGCGTGGAGATTGCGTCTAAGGTGTTGGTGATGGCTGCTGTGGCGACCATTGTCGTGTCGGTGGCGGACTACTATCTGCCTATTTGGTTTACCAAGAAGTTCGGCGGGTCGAAACAGGCCACGCGCGGTTCGATGATAGGAATCGTGGCGGGATTGTTTTTCATGCCGTGGGGAATCATCCTCGGCCCGTTCATCGGTGCCTTTCTTGGCGAGTTGTCCAACAAGGAGTCCGACGGCAACAAGGCTTTCAAGGTGGCTTTCGGCTCGTTTGCGGCCTTTTTCTTCGGTACGGGGCTGAAACTTGCGGTGTCGATATGGATTACTGTCCTCATCATCGGCGGATTTTTTTGAGCGGAACGATAGGGCTGTCGGGGCTTGAAGGCGGGTGAGGAGTGCCGGAACGAAACAGAGCGGAACGAAACAGAACGAGATGTAAGGTAATATTTATTTATTGTTTAAAAATAAAAGCAAGAGAACGAAAATGAAGAGATTATTTAACATTCTGATGCTTCTCTCGGTTGTTGCCGTAATGTCGGCATGCGGGGGAGGTTATGACTACGAGACGGTCAAGGGCGACCCGATGAAGGCGCGTATCTACACGCTCGACAACGGGCTGAAAGTCTATATGGCCGAGAACCATGAGGAGCCGCGCATCCAGACCTACATCGCTGTGAGAGCCGGCGGAAAGAACTCGCCGTTGGAAACCACCGGTCTGGCTCACTATTTCGAGCATCTTATGTTTAAGGGTACACAGCAGTTCGGCACCACCGATTATGAGGCCGAGGAACCCATGCTCGACGAGATAGAGCGACTCTTTGAGGTCTATCGCAAGACCACCGACGAGGCCGAGCGCAAGGCCATCTATGCGGTGATTGACTCCATCAGCTATGAGGCATCGAAGCTCTCAATCCCCAACGAGTATGACAAGCTCATGTCGGCCATCGGTGCCAACGGTACCAATGCCTATACGGGCGACGACATGACCGTCTATGTGGAGAACATTCCCGCCAATCAGGTGGAGAATTGGGCCAAGATTCAGGCCGACCGTTTCCGCAACGTGGTGTTGCGCGGTTTCCACACCGAGCTCGAAACCATCTACGAGGAGTATAACATGTACAGCGTGTATGACAGCGAGAAGATATTTCAGGCTCTCACAAAGTCGCTTTTCAAGAATCACCCCTACGGCTTGCAGACCGTAATCGGCGACCCCGAGCACCTGAAAAACCCCTCGATAACCAACATCAAGGAGTTCCACAAGCAGTACTACGTGCCCAACAACATGGCCATCTGCCTCTCGGGCGACTTCGACCCCGACGAGATGATTGCCATCGTGGACAAATACTTCGGCTCAATGGAGCCCAACAACGAACTCAAACCCTTGCAGTATGAGCCGGAGGCTCCCATCACCGAGCCGGTTGTGAAGGATGTCGTTGGTCTTGAAGCCGAAATGGTCTATGTGGGTTGGCGTCTGGACGGCATGTCGAGCAGCGATGCCGACATGGCCACTCTGGCAGAGGGCGTGCTGTCGAACGGCATGGCCGGTCTGATGGATGTCAATCTGAATCAGCAGCAGAAGGTGTTTGCGGCACAGGCCGGTGCCAACATGATGGCCGACTACGGCATGTTCCTCGCGGTGGGTATGCCCAAAGAGGGCCAGACGCTGGAAGAGGTGCAGGCTCTGCTCATGGAGCAGGTGGACAAACTGCGCAAAGGCGATTTCGACGAGTCGCTCTTGAAGGCAACGCTCAACAACATCAAGGCTGCCGCTCAGCAGAGAAAAGACAGTAATGCGGGTCGCGCCGACATGTTCGTGACAGCCTTCATCAACGGTTTGGAGTGGAAAGACATGGTGGAGGAACTCGACCGCATGAGCATGATTACCAAAGAGGACCTTGTGGCTTTTGCCAACGAGAAACTGGCCGACAACAACTATGTGGTTGTCTACAAGCGTCAGGGCATCGACGAGAACATGCACAAGATTGCCGCTCCCGAAATCACCCCCATCGAGGCCAATCGCAACAATGTGAGCGCTTTCTTGCAGGAGATTCAGAATACGGAGGTGTCTCCCATCGAACCCGTTTTTGTGGATTATGAGAAGGATATGGCCATCTTCGACGCCAACGGCGTGGAGGTGCTCTACAAGCAGAACATGACCAACGAAATCTTCGACCTCTCCTATATCTTCGAGACCGGCACCAGCGGCGACCCGCTGTTGTCGATGACATCCGACTATGTGGACTATCTCGGTACCTCCACCATGAGTGCCGAGCAGATGAAACAGCGCCTCTACGACATCGCCTGTTCGGTTTCGTTCTCACCCGCGGCTTACCGCACCACCATATCTATCAGTGGTTTGAGCGAAAATATGGCCGAGGCCATGAAGATTTTCGAGGAGTGGATTGCCGATGTGCAGGGCGATGAGACCGTTCTGGCCAATCTGAAAAACGACCTGCTCAAAAACCGCGCCAACGCGAAACTCGATCAGGCCAGCAACTATTCGGCCCTGAACCGCTATGTGAGCTACGGTCCGGAGTATATCAAGGCGAGTGTCGTTCCCAACGAAAAACTGACCTCGGTGACCTCCGAGCAACTCTTGGAGCGTTTCCAAAACTTTGCCGACTATGAGCACCGCGTGGTTTACTACGGTCCCATGAGCCAGAAGGAACTCACTGCCGCTCTGGCCGAGAACCACAAGGTGGCCGCCGACTTCAAGGAGGCTCCCGCCGTTGTGTTCAACAAGGTGATTGAGACCCCCGAGAGCAAGGTGTTCTTGGCTGAGTATGACGCCAACCAGATTCGTTACATGCAGCTCTCCAATCGTGGCGAGAAGTTCGATACGGCAAACGATGCCGAGTTGGCTCTCTTCAACGAGTATTTCGGCGGCGGCATGAACGCCATCGTATTCCAAGAGATGCGTGAGGCTCGCGGTCTGGCCTACTCGGCCTCGGCATATCTGAGGGCTCCTTCACAGAAGGACGACTCTTACAACTTCATGGCCACCATCGCCACCCAGAACGACAAGATGGCTGTGGCCATCGATGCCTTCGACGACATCATCAACAACATGCCCGAGAGCGAGGCCGCATTCACCGTTGCCAAGAACGCCCTTCTGGCTCGTCTGCGCACCGAGCGCACCATCAAGGACGATGTGCTGTGGAGCTATCTGCGCAACGAGTATCTCGGTGTGGATTACGACCGCAACAAGGCCGTCTTCGAGGCTGTGCAGGACATGACTTTGGAGGATGTGAAGGCCGCCCAGCAGAAGTGGACCAAAGACCGCACCTATCACTACGGTATTCTCGGTCGCATCAAAGACCTCGATATGAACAAACTCAAATCGATGGGCGAGGTGACGACCCTTTCGCAGGAGGAGATTTTCGGTTACTAACAGACCGCAACATGTTTTTATGGCGACGGGCGACCCTTTTGTGGGTCGCCCGCCGTTTGTTATGCGTGGGAGTTTTTTTCGATATGTCGTGTCGCTTCTCTGTCGGGTGACTGCGGTCACGACAGCGGGTCGAATGCGGTGGCGAAGCAGGCTATGCTGATGCGACAGTCGGGAACGGCCTCCTCGATTGCCTCGGCACAGGAGCCTATCGTGGCGCCGGTGGTGAGCACATCGTCCACGAGCAGTATGTGTCGGCCGCTCAATCGCTCGGGATGCTTGACGGCAAATATGTCGGCCACATTGTCCCAACGTTCGTGGTGGGGTTTCAGGGTCTGACTCTCGTTGTGCACCACGCGCACCACGCTCCCGCTCTCCACTTCGAGATGCATGCTGCGGGCCATGCCGCGTGCCAGATATTCCGATTGATTGTAGCTCCTGTGCAGCAATTTGCGCGGATGCAACGGTACGGGAACCAACACATCCACATCACCGTAGAGAGGCGAACGGGCCAACTCGCCGCCAAACCACTCGCCCGCCTTCATCGCCTCGCGCCAATGACCCCTGTACTTGAAGTCGTGAATCAGCGACCGCCACCCGCTCCGGTGAATGAAATAGATGAAGGCGCAACCGTTCACCACCTTCACCGTACCCCAGAAACGCTGCACCACCGGATTGTCCACCATGCGTTCGAATCCCGTCAGCGGGGCATCCCAACGGCAACGGGTGCAGACAAAGTACTCGCCTTCGTTCAGCGGTCGGCCGCAGATGGGACACGTGTGACGATAGAAGAGCGAGAAGAGGTCTTTGGTGAGGTTGCTCATGGCGGGCCTGAGGGGTTTATG
>JAZODY010000208.1:0-5838 GCA_045597245.1 Tidjanibacter sp. | reverse complement strand
TCACAACGATACTCGTAGGCTCCCCCTGCGGTTGCTTCACAAGATTGTTCTGGTGCATGAAATCGACCACACCCACCGAAGCAATCTGAATTCCCACACAGAAAATCAGAAAAGCCATGATTCTGTTGAGTATCAACTCGTTCTTCGGGCCAAGACGACGGATGAGCAACGGAGCGTTGAGATACATGAAATAGACCAGCAGACAGATTGCTATAACCGACACCAAGATGGATGAGGTGTTGAGCAGATAGCTTCCCACCGACTGCACCTCGCCCTGAGCACTGAGCGTAAACAACACCGAGATGGTACCCGCACCGCAAGTGATGGGAAACGTGAGCGGGAAGACAATCTTATTCTCCAACAGTTGTTCCTTGTTCTCTGCCGCCTCCGAGCCGTCGTCCTCAACAATGGCTCCGCGTCCCGAAAGCACATTCCATCCCATGTAGCAAATCAGTATGCCACCGGCAATCTTCACCACCGGCACCGAAAGGCCGAAGAGTTGCAGAATCCAGTTTCCGGAAAAGAGTATCAACACACAGATACAGAAAGAGTATAAGGCGATGCGGAACACATATTTTTTTCGCTCCTTGCGGGTCAGTCCCGTAAAGAACGGATTAACCATGAATGCCGTTCCGATGGGGTTCATGGCCGGAAACAGAGCGATGATTCCGATGAATACGTTATGGATGAAATTTTCGATACCCATTTTTAATTATTCTCAATAAAAAACATTACACTCTCAATCGGCGTCAAACTCCTCGCAATCGTCCGTCGAGGGCCAGACGCCACACGCCGCGAAGATAAACATTTTTCGCTCTCGATGGCTACTCGTCGCCACACAAAAACCCTGTACCGACACACTCCGTCCTCTCTCCTTACTCGGCAAAGGTGCGCTCCTGCGCCTCAATCTCGGCCAACTGCTCGTCCGTAAGGCGATGTATACGGATGTTGAGCCATGCAAACAGCATGCTCATCAGCGGGCTCAGATAGCAGAAGAACGCATAGGGCAGATAGGCCACCGTAGCCACACCAAGAACACTTGCCTGAGTGGCTCCGCACGTGTTCCACGGAATGAGCACCGATGTGGCGGTGGCCGAATCTTCAAGCGTTCGG
This sequence comes from Tidjanibacter sp., assembly GCA_045597245.1. Taxonomy (GTDB): domain Bacteria; phylum Bacteroidota; class Bacteroidia; order Bacteroidales; family Rikenellaceae; genus Tidjanibacter. The sequence goes on along the minus strand of JAZODY010000208.1, from coordinate 4,725 downwards.
CTCAGCACCTCTGGTGCAAGACGGCTGCGTCGATAGGCACTGCCGAACATCTTGCCGGGTATCACAATGGAGATATATTGGTCCGAAGTGGTCAGATTGAAGAGCACGCATGTGGCCGCGGTGGTGGTCACAAGTCCTCCCTGCGACTTGTTCACCTTGTCAATGAGCGCCGAGGTAATCTTCTCCAAGAACCTGCCGGCCTCCAACACTCCGCCGAAAATCATGGCAATAATGATGAGCCACACCGTATTGAGCATTCCTGCCATGCCGTTGGTGGTAAAGAGGTCGTCCATGACGGCATTGCCGGTGACAAACTCCGTACTGCCATACATGGCACGCATCACCACCGTATAGGCTCCGCCCGCAGTAAGGCTCTCCTCTCCGGCCAGCATGGCTATGATGTCGGGCTGCGCAATGATGGCCGCAATGCCGCCCAATACGCCTCCGATGAAGAGGGTTGGAATGGGGGCACATTTCTTGGCTATCATCACCACCACAATAACCGGCACCACAAACAACAGCGGCGAGATATTGAAATACTCCGTAATGGCATTCTGCACCTCCGCCACCGACACCTCGGCATTGCTGACATTGCCAAAGAGCGAGATGGCCGTAAAAAGCAACAACGTGATGACGATGGTGGGCACAGTGGTGCGCATCATATATTTTATATGGGTAAAAAGCGGTGTTCCCGTAGTGGCCGAAGCGAGATTGGTGGTGTCGCTCAGCGGCGAGACCTTATCTCCGAAATAGGCTCCCGAAATGATGGCTCCCGCCACCACGGCATCGTTGAATCCGAGCGTCTGTCCCACTCCGAGCAACGCCACTCCCACAGTGGCAACCGTAGACCAAGAACTGCCCGTGGCCACCGACACTATTGCGGCAATGACAACCACAGCCGGCAGGAAGTATTCGGGACGCAGTATATAGAGTCCGTAATGAATCATGGCCGGAATGATGCCACTCAGCATCCAAGTGCCCGCCAACAGACCTATCATCAGCAAAATGATGATGGCTCCGGTGGAGGAGTTGAGCGTTTTGAGGATTCCCTGCATAATCTTGTTCCACGACACTCCGTTATACATGGCTATGCCACCCGCCACGAACGAGGCAAACAACAGAGCCATCTGATTTGCGCCCGAAAGTGTGTCGTCACCCAGCAGGAACACATTGAATGCGATGAGTGTAATCAGAGCCAATATAGGCACAACGGCCTGCAACATCGAAGGGGCTTTCTCTTTTCTTTCCATTTGTCGGTTGTTCTTCATCATAAGTTTCTCTCGGACCATCGAAAACCATACTCCGAGTCGCCTGACCGACGAGTCATACGACCCTCTTCGTCAAGCCGCACAAAACTAACACATTTTTCCCGAACAGAGCAAACGTTGCGGCCAAAATCGTATTCACGTGCAACATTTTATCACTCGGGGCACACAAAAGGCGGGCGAATGTTGCTCTTTTTGTCGTCACGACAACATGAAAAGTTGCAATAGACAGCCAAAAACGATAACTTTGCAGACGGCAAAGGGCCGACGCAGACATGATACCGACCGACAAAAATCAAGAGAAACCACGCAAGAATGCGGTGGCGGGCCGCGGAACGGAGTGAAGACGGCGTCCCCCCTCCCCCAAAAAAACGATTAACAACTCATAAACAACGACAAAACCAAAAAAATTATGGTAATAGATTTCAATGACATCGAGCCGAAAATCATTCCCAATTTCAAAGGCGGCGAAAAGGAGATTTCACTTCGCATCAGCGACGACGGCATGAACCGCATTCTCAACGGCCGACTGCTGCCGGGGGCATCGATTGGCATGCACACCCACGAAGAAGACAGCGAAACCCTCTTTGTCATCGAGGGAGAGGGTCATGTGTTGGAGCACGGAGGACGTACTCCGGTCGGTGCGGGCATGTGCGTCTATTGTCCCAAAGGGGAGTCACACAGCCTCGTGAACGACGGAGAGGAGCCGTTGGTATTCTTGGCGGTGGTCGCGAAACAATAAAATCACGCGACAAGGAGTTTGAACATCGTAGCCGATAGCCCATTGGGAACGGAAGAACGTAACGATGTGATTAACTTTGCACGAATCAAAATCGGACAAGCGGCCTTCGCCCACAAAGCAGGCCTGCGGTCCAAACAAACATGCTATAACAATGAAGACAACAGACGCAAAAAATTTCAGCGAACTGCTCAACATCGCAGTGGCGGAACACGCCGATAAGATATGCTACTCCGACATCATGCCCGAAGGGTTCAAAGATGTCACATACAGGGAGTTCAAAGCCCGCGTAGAGGCATATGAAGAGGAGATGAAAGGTGCCGATTGGAGTTGTACGGGTATCATACTCGACAACTCGGTGGAGTGCCTTGCCGCCCTCTTTGCCTCGGTGATAACTGGTCGCCAGACCGTTCTGCTCAACCCTATGGCAAGTGTGGAGGAGTTGAAGATAGCTGTCGCCTACGCCGATGTGGACCATATCATATTCGACCCCGAGTGCTACAACGCCAAGAATGTGGAGGCCCTTCAACCCTATGTTCATCCCGCCTCGCTCAGCCACATGGCCGAGGAGGGCAAGGAGGGCAATCTGCTCTTCTTCACATCGGGAACCACCGAGCTGGCCAAAGCAGTGGTGCTCACCCCGAGAGCTCTGTGCAATGCGGGAGGTGAGAGTGCAAGACATTTCGAGTTCGTGGCCGACGGCAATCAGCGCAACCTGATGGTTCTTCCGCTGTCGCACATCTTCGGGTTCACCACCACCTTCATGGCCTGTTTCATGCTGGGCATCAGAAGCTATCTCTGCAAGAGCCCCAAATATGCAATACGCGATTTGGCCATCGTACGTCCCACGATACTCATCTCGGTGCCCACGATAGTGACCTATCTCACCGCCGCAAAGCGTTTCAACCCCGAGTTGAAGTTGGTGGTGGTGGGTGGTAGCCAGTGTCGCAAGGATGTGGCCGCCTACATGAGGAGCATAGGCATCACCGTATTTTGCGGCTACGGCCTCACCGAGACCTCGGCCGTAATAACATGCAACAAAGCCAACGGCGAGTGCGACGTGATGGAACCGTGGAACAGCAAGATAAAGATTGCGGAGGATGGCGAGATTTTGGTACTCAACGACCGCCTGATGACCTGCTACTACAAAGCCGAAGAGGCCACACGTGCAATCTTCGACGAGGAGGGATACCTGAGAACGGGAGATACTGGTTATCTCGATGAGGATGGCATGTTACATCTGACGGGCAAAAAGAAAGACATGTTGGTGTTGGAGAGCGGAGTGAAGGTGTTCTGTCCCGAGTGGGAGATGCAACTCAACGAGTTGTTGGGTGCCGACGATTTGGCTCTGGCCCTCAAAGATGGCCGTTTGGTATTGGTGGTGGCCACAGAGCAGGGCGACAAGCGTGAAGAGTATAAGCAGAAGGTGACCGAGTTCAACAAAACCAAGTCGTATGACTGCAAGATATCCGACGTGATAATCAGCCCCACCCCACTGCCCCGCACCGCCACGGGCAAGATTAAGAGATATGCAATAAAGTTTGAGTAAACACACATTAAACATAAAACAGCCATGCTTAACAAAATTCAGGAAATAGTAACCAAATACGTCGATGTAGAGCCCGAGAAAATCACTGAACAGACCGATTTCAGAAACGACCTCGACATAGATTCGTTCACCTTCATGAGTGTGATTGCCGAGATTGAGGAGCATGCGGGAGTCGAATTGCCTCTTGAAGAGGTGACTGAACTGACCACCGTAGGCGACCTGCTGAAACTCATTGCCGACAAGCAGGCCGAATAATCTCAAAGGGGATACCATCGCCGCAAAGTGAAGACCGCCTTCGAAGGCGGTCTTTTTGTCTTTTTTCACGTCGGGTGACACTCTCGCAAAGAGAACAATGACAGAGCCGCACACACCTCATGAATGATTGGCCCCGCATAGTGAATGACACGACAGCGGATGACAACACAAAAACAGCCCCATCGTAGGACAAGGAGATGAGAGAGAAAAATATTTAATCCACAGCAAGAGAGCCCGCAGAATAAAATCGTATATGGCCCCACACCCGCGCACGAATGACATGAAACAGATTGTCCGACTCTTGCGAGACAAAGGTCGGAACGTATCGGAGCTGAAATGCCATTCGATGACAAACCGGCTCACCCGACAACTCTCACCTGTCAAAGCCCCGCATTATCCACCGGATGGGCATAGATGCCGAGGAAAATCTCCCTCATGGTCTCGAAGTCGGCCCCCTCGGATGCGGCAAGACCGGCAAGTTCGTTGAGACGTTTCGAGAACTCCTCGCGGTCGTCGGCAGTGTATCGTTCGGCATGTGTGGCGGTGCCAGAGAGCATGTCGTGCGCAATGTAATTATTAGAGAACAACTTGTAGCCCTGCATTATACAACGGTCGAGCAACTCCGAAATGTGTTTCTGGAACTCGTTCTTGGTGGTTGCGCCCATCTCTTCCAAGCACTCGGCCGAGAGCGGTTGGCCGAATTCGATATGGATGCCACCTTTGGCCTGCATTACTCCCGTAAGAATACTCTTCATGTCCTCATGACGCCCTTTCACATAGTGTCCGCCGTCGCGACTCTTATACAACTCCACCGTTTTCAAGAAGTCGCACGACTCAATCTCATAAGAAATCGATACGGGAACGATGTTGAGTTGGGCATAGGAGCGCACAAAATCTTTTGTGCCGTCACTCATGTC
>JAZODY010000207.1:0-4798 GCA_045597245.1 Tidjanibacter sp. | reverse complement strand
CATACCATTTATATATACATCCGGAAAAAATATTGCTTTTTATCAACTCTTTTACTACTTTTGTCTATAAACAGAACCATTTGACCATAAAACTTTAACAAGCAAAAGAAGCATGAAGACTATTTTCCGAGCCGTCATGGCATTCTGTGCCATCGCGGCATCAGTCGGTGCAACGGCACAAACCAACGAATCACAACGCCTTAAAGAGCGCGCCAATGCCGAACAATTCGACAAGATGAACGATGCCGACTGGAAATGCAGATTCAAGAGCAAGGCCGATTGGAAGAAACAGTGGTTTTTGGATGGCGAATTGGCCACGGTGACGAGCAAGAAAGAGGGAATAGAGTTCCACGCCGGCCCGACCCCCGCTTCCAATGCCGACCACTCGGTGCTTTGGACCAAAGAGGAGTTTGAGGGAGATATCAAGATAGAGTATGACTTCACGCGTCTTGACTCGCTCGACCGATTTGTGGACATCATCTATATCCAAGCCAGCGGAAGCGGTGCGGATGGCTACGACAAGGACATCACCGCATGGAGCGACAAACGCTCGGTACCGGCCATGAAGCACTATTTCAACAACATGAACACGCTTCATATAAGCTATGCGGCATATGAGAACAGCGCCACCGAAGTGAATCCTCACTATATTCGCGGCCGTCGCTACATGCCCGAGTGGGGCAAGGGCCTCGAAGGAACCGACCTCATACCCGAATATCTCGACCCGATGGTATTCGAATCGGGCGTGAAATATCATTTCACATTTATCAAGCGAGACAGAGAACTTATTTTCAAAGTGGATAAACCCGACGGGGAGAGCGAGTATTTCTACTTTTCGGCCGAAAAGTTTCCGGCGGTGGAGAAAGGACGCGTTGGTTTGCGCCAGATGAGTGCGCGCAAGGCCCTTTACGACAACATCAGAATCTACACCGAGAATCAATAATTCATACATAATTTACATAGTCAAAAAAGAAGATGAAGAAATCAATGATGCTGATTATGTGTCTTGTGGCGGGTGTGAGCCTGCTTACGGCACAACCCTATCGGGGGGAGAAACTTTCGCGCGGACTTGCGGGCATTCCCACCGAGAAGGGATTCTACATGAGTTGGCGCATGCTGCTCGACGACAAGGAGGATATGGCATTTGATGTCTATCGCTCCACAAACGGAGCCGAGGCCGTAAAACTCAACGACAAACCTATCGTAAAAACCTCGGACTTCCTCGACACCGAAGCCGACCTTTCGGCCGACAACACGTGGAGCCTGAGAAGTGGCGGCAGGGAGTTGGCCACATGGAGCCGCAAGGGCGATGAGCCGCGCGTTCCTTATCTGACCATCCCGCTCCAAGTTCCCGAGCCGCGCACCGTATTCGGTTCGGACGAGGTCTATACCTACAAGGCCAACGACTCGACGGTGGCCGACCTCGACGGCGACGGAGAGTATGAATTGGTGATGAAGTGGGAGGTATCAAACCCCAAATTGCCACCCGCAAGCGGTTATGCGGGCAACACGCTGATAGATGCCTACGAGTTCGACGGCACCCGCATGTGGCGCATCGACTTGGGGCACAACATCCGCTCCGGCCCGCCTACCACCCAATTTCTGGTCTTCGACTACGATGGTGACGGCAAGGCCGAGTTGTGCTGCAAGACGGCCGACGGCACTGTGGATGGCGAGGGCAACGTGATAGGCGACCCCACCATAGACAACCGTATCACCGACAAAGACGACCCTACCTACGGAAAGGTGATTCTCGGATTGGAATATGTGACCGTATTCGACGGCCAGACGGGTCGCGCACTCGATACGAAGGAGTATATTCCCACCCGCTATCCGCTCGACAGTTGGGGCGGTTGGGGCGGCAACGGCCTGACCGATAATCTGGGAGAGCGTAGCGACCGATTCAGTGCCGGTGTGGCGGTGCTCGACGGCAAGAATCCCTCCCCCTTCTTCGTGCGCGGCTGGTATGGTCGCATCGTTGTGGCGGCATGGACCTTCACCGACGGAGAGCTTAAACCCCTCTGGACCTTCGACAGCAGCGAGCGTCGATGGGCCGGCTACTCGGGCAACGGCAACCACAGTGTGACGGTGGGTGATTTCGACGGCGACGGCAAAGACGAGATATGTGTGGGAGCAATGACCATCGACCACGACGGCAACGGATTATATACCACCAAATTGCGCCACGGCGACGCTCTTCATGCAGGCGACCTTGTACCCTCGCGCGAGGGCATGGAGATATTCGGAGTGCATGAAAACGAAGAGAGCACCATACAATTCGGTACACCGGGAATGGCGGTGTTCGATGCCGACTCGGGCGAGATTTTGTGGAGTGCCGCCCCGGGCGAAGACATGGGACGCGGTGTGGCAGCCGACATCGACCCCCGTTTCGAGGGTGCCGAGTGTTGGTCCACAGCCTCGGCCGACAGGTCGCAATATGGCGGTCTGCGCAGGGTGGCCACAGGCGAAGTGGTGGCCCGCAACATCCCCTCCTCCACCAACTTCATAATCTATTGGGATGCCGACCCCTACTCGGAATTGCTCAATGCCACCTCGGTAAGCAAGTGGAATTGGGAGACGGAGAGTACGGATGTGCTTTTGTCGGCCGAAGGCGTGATTGCCAACAACGGGTCCAAATCGAATCCCTGCGTGTCGGGCGACATAATGGGCGACTGGCGCGAGGAGATAATATGGACCACACCCGATTTCAAGGAGTTGCGCATCTACATGACCGACATTCCGGCCGAGAACCGCATGCCTACCCTCATGAGCGACCGCATGTATCGTCTGGCCATAGCATGGCAGAATGTGGCCTATAACCAACCGCCCCATCAGAGTTTCGACATGGTGGGCAGATTCAAGGAGATTGAAGAGAAAAACAACAAATAATCGCGAGAAGAGATGAAAAAGAGAGTATTGACATTTATAATCCTCACCGCTGTCGCCTCGTTGGCCACAGCCCAACCCCTTGCCACGGAGCGACTCTCGCGCGGATTTGCAGCCATAGCCGGCGACAACGGAGTGCATCTGAGTTGGCGTGCCCTGCCCGACGACAAAGCCGACATGGCTTTCGACATATACAGAGTGGCCGACAACGGCAAAGAGGAGAAACTGAACAGAAAACCCATAAAGACCACCTCCGACTTTCTCGACACCGAGGCCGACCTTTCGACCGACAACCGTTGGATATTGAAGTCGGGAGGCAAGGAGTTGGCCGCATTCTCCATAGAGAGCGACAAAGCCCTGCCCTACATAAACATACCCATCTCGAAACCCGCCCCGAGGAACATCCATCGCGTAACGATGAGTTCATTCGGAACAAGCGATGCGGGAGCACCGGCCGGCGACGCCTACTCCTATTCGGCAGGCGATTGCAGCGTGGGCGACCTCGATGGCGACGGCGAGATGGAGATAATACTCAAATGGGACGTATCGAACGCCTCCACTCCGGAACGTACGGGCGTGACGGGCAACACCCTGATTGATGCCTACAAGATGGACGGAACACTGCTGTGGCGCATAGACCTCGGTCACAACGTACGCTCCACCTACGCCTCCACCCCCTTCGTAATCTATGACCTCGATGGTGACGGTCGTGCCGAGATGATATGCAAAACGGGCGATGGCACCACGGACGGCAAAGGCAACATCATAGGTAACCCGCGGGCCGATTGGCGCTCGATGGATGAGGCCTCTCCCACCTACGGACGTACGGTTGTGGGATTGGAGTATATCACCGTATTCGATGGCGAGAGTGGCAAAGCCATTGACACACAGCGTTTCATTCCCACTCGTTTCCCGCTCGACAGCTGGGGCGGCATAGGAGGAAACGACGATGTGGGTATCCGCTCGGAGAGCTATACGGCAGGTGTCGCCTATCTTGACGGCAGACACCCCTCGGTCTTCTTCGTTCGTGGCCGAGAGGGTCGCACCGTTGTGGCGACATGGTCATTCGACGGTGAAAAACTCACGAACAGTTGGACCTTCGACAGCAGCAAACCCGAGTGGAACGGCTATTCGGGCAACGGCAACACAAACGTGACGGTGGGCGATTTCGACGCCGACGGAAATGACGAAATATGCGTGGGAGCCATGATAGTGGACCACGACGGAACAGGCCTGCTGACAACCAAGTTGCGTGGCGGCATTGCCCTCCATGCCGGCGACCTGATACCTTCGCGTGAAGGCTTGGAGGTCTTTGGCACCCACGACAACAGCGGAGTCATCGGCGCTTTCCTGCAAAGTCCCGCCATGGCGGTATATGATGCCGCTTCGGGCGAGGTGATATGGAGCAAGGGAGCCGGAGAGATGGTTGGACGCGGTGTGGCTGCCGACATCGACCCCCGATATGAGGGAGCCGAGATGTGGATAGGTGCGGTGGACCCCGCCGTAACACGCGGTCGCGGCATGTCGATGCCCCAACCTCAGCCTCGCCCCGCACAACCCGCGGCAGGTCAGTCCCCCGCAGCAAGAGTTCAGGCAGCGCCACAACCACAGCAACGTCGCATGCCCACCATGCAGTTACCCGCACTGCCCGAATATGAAGGCGAATTGAAAGGGCTCTACAACGGCACGACAGGCGAAACGATAAGCAGCGAGGTGCCTTCGTCGTGCAACTTCATAGTATATTGGGATGGCGATGCACAATCGGAACTGCTGAATGCAACAGAGATAAGCAAGTGGAATTGGGAGACGGAGAAGACCGAATCTCTCATGAAAGCCGAAGGGGTGAAAGCCATAAACGGCACCAAGTCGGTTCCCTGTTTCTCGGGGGACATATTGGGTGACTGGCGCGAGG
>JAZODY010000206.1:0-4818 GCA_045597245.1 Tidjanibacter sp. | reverse complement strand
TTTTCTGCGTGAAATAGCCAAGCGGTTGATTAAGGGACTTGAGGAGCAGATTCCCGACCTTGAAAAACGCATTGAGCATATATTCTCAAAGCAGTTGTTTGGCATTGCCATAACGGAACTTACAAGTTTGCTATCTCGCCGAAGTGTCTATTGCAGCAAGTTCCCAAGCAGCGAGTTTTCGGCATATCAGTTTCCCGAAGACAAACCGCAGGGAAATATCATCTACCAACGCATCAAGCATACTTGGAAAGATGGAAAATGTATCTATTGCGGTGCTTCGCAGAGTGAGTACGATCGTGGGGCAGAACTTGAAACCCACGCTTACCAATTTATCCACAATTTAGATGTAAAGAAAGTATTCAATATGAAATTCGATGTGATTATAGGCAATCCACCGTATCAAATGAGTGATGGAGGAGATACGGAAGATAGACAACGAGGTGGAGCAATACCTTTGTATCATAGATTTATTCAACAGGCGAAAAAACTAACTCCTCGTTATTTAACGATGATTGTACCTTCTCGTTGGTTTGCAGGAGGTCGAGGTCTTGATGATTTTAGAGATGAGATGCTACATGACGAAAGGATACGCACTATTGTTGATTTTCCAATTTCTTCAGAATGTTTCCCTGGTGTAGAAATTAAAGGTGGTGTATGTTATTTTCTATGGGATAGAGATAGTAAGGGGGATTGCGAAATTAAGACCATGAGAAATAATGAAGTATCAACAATGCGGAGACCTTTGCTTGAGAAGGGGTGTGATACATTTATTAGATATAATGATGCTATTTCAATATTAAGAAAAGTTCAAGCTTTCAAAGAACCGACTATGAATACTCAGGTTAGTTCTCAAAAACCTTTTGGCTTTAGAACCTTTGTAAAAGGAAAAGAGAAACCATTTATTGGAGCCGTAAAATTTTATGTACATAAGTCTGAGGGTTATGTTGAAAGAGCAGAAATTACTCAAAATTCTTCATGGGTGGACAAGTATAAAGTTTATCTTCTTTTCAAGAGACAAAGATACTGCGATTATTCCCAAATCACACCCTATCTCTCCTCGGAAATCGCCTTGTTCCCATTGCCGATACCACACCCTGCAAAAGATTTGAAAAAAAAGTTATTGTTACAAGAGAAAAATATGCGTATCTTTGAGGCCGTAACAAAATCATGCACTTGCCTATGGTAGAATAAAAGAGAAACAACCCGACATAATCCGTCTCCGTAAAACCGATAAGGAGGCGACAACATAAAAGCGTTAATTTTACGTCTTGCTTTTCGAAATCTGGAAAATTTCATTTTGTGGCAAAAGATGTGGAGTTAATGCTCACGCTATGTGTATGGCGTGGGCTTCACTTCGTATTTGTGCCACAAGGTAATCCAGAACCTCGAAAAGCAGATGCAGAGTTTTGTCCCACGTTTTTTTTATTTTCTAACATCAAACAAGTTTTGCCGAGGGACACGACAAAACAAAGCAATTCAAAAAAAAAACAATTATGAAACACAAACAAATCGTGTCTGCTCTGCTCATAGTGGCAACAGCACTCTCCGCATCGTCATGCGGCACATCGAAACGCTCGTTGAAGAAGACCAATGCCGCATTGACGCAAATGTTGCAAACTTCAATTCAGACATCTGCTCTGCAAACCGTTAACGAAACCTCGCGAGGAAATTCGGGCCGTGCTGTGTCGCGCGAGAATCCGGGCCAGACCACTCAGGAGCGCACCATCATCCGCTGGTTCATCGACTCGGCACCGAAGGGCGCACAAGTGTATTATCGTGTGATTTCCAGCATACCTGAGCAGGTAAAAAACACCAACGAAACCTACCTGATGACCACTCCCTACGAAGAGACCCGTCCCTTCAACATCATAGGTCTTACCTACGACAATGCCAACGATGTGCAGATTGAAATCAAGGTGAGTCGCAACGGTTACTACGACCAAGTCAAACGATTCAATGTTCGGCAGGCTTTGGACCAGCAGGAGATTAGCAGTTTCTTCAATCTGGTGAAGATTGAAGACGAGTAGACATCCCGCGAAACAAACAAAAAGGTGACCGATTCTTGCGGTCACCTTTTTGTTTTCTCTCTGCCGCTCAGCACTCGTGCAAGGAGCAGCACCACGTCTTTGCTTGCGACACGCTGTGGCAGCGACAGCATGTCGGCCTCCTCTACCGCCTGCCGAACAGCCTGCCGCCCAGATTAAGACGCAACGTGACGGCCTGCTGCCATCCCCACGCATGACCGTCGTAATGATGTATCGACGAAATGCGCACCTTCACATCATCGATGATTTTAGGTTCCCAATATAGTTCCAGACGGTCGTAAACCCCCGAAGAGGTTTTGTAATAGGGGTCGCCATAATAGAGATGATAGGCATATTCGGTGCCGTTCTCATCCTCATAAGGCCAATGCCAATAGGGGAAAAGATTGTCGCCAAGATAGAGATTATTGCTCACTCCCAACCGCCAGTAAGAGAGATTAAGGTCCAACTGCATGCCACCCGGCTTGACATACTCTCCCACATAGGTACGGTCGTTCTGGAACGTCTGCACCCATGCGACCTTCACATCGGCCACATCCATCCCCGTAACACGGGCAAGGTCGAGACCGACATAGGGACTGACAAGCACGTTATCCACCACTCCGCCGAGCGTGTAGCTGCCTGCATGGTGGTACATATCGAAACTATATCCCGCATAGAACGCCCCAAGCGTATACTTGGCGGCCGAAAAGACCATGAACTTCTCTCGACGGTCGGCCGAATACATGCTGTTCCAATCGCAACCTATCTCGAAGTTGAAATTGCGTCCCTTGTGGTGCAGGAGCAATCCCTCGATGTCGGCATCGTAGAAACGCACCGAGTCGCTGAAAAAGGCGTAAGAGTACTCGCCCGTTATCTTTGCGCGCGGGAAGACACCGGCAGTAAGGTCGAATCGTCCGTTGTCGTAGGTGTAATATGCAAGGAAAGTGGGTTTGGTATAGAAAGTTCTGTGGCCGAAATCGCTCATCAGATTCACTCCCAGCATCAGCGAATTGGCGTCGTTCCATGCCACTCCCAACTGTGGTGTGATACGCGAGCCATAGAGAGTCTCCGACTCCGCCACCCTGAGGTCCTTATACTCTCGATTGTCGAAACGGTAATTCATGCCTGTCTCCCACAGTATCTCCTGCGCCGAAGAGCCTATCGCCGCAAGCAACATGGCGGCAAGGCAAAAAAGAAATTTATAAAAGCCCATAATCTGTCTCATCGTTTTAATGTACAAATATACAACCAAACGATTCAATTGGAACAAAGTTCCTCTTTTTTCGACTAATTTTCCGTTTTTTCAAGAGTTCCATGTCGGCAGACCGCCCTTCGTCAAGGTTTGTTTCCGGACGCAACAGCTCAATGTATCAGCTGCGGACTTCCGTTTCCCGCCTTGCGTACGGGTCATCACTCGCCCGACTCGGCATCTCCCGTCATCGCTGCGGGCAACTGTTTGTTGGCCTTCACGCCGAGGTCGCGCAGACGCTGGGCCTGATTGACCAGATTGCCTCTGCCCGACTTCAACTGCCCGATGGCCTTGTCGTAACTCTCGGTGGCACGTTTCAGATTCTTCTCAATATCGGTCATGTTCTCCACGAATCCCACAAACTTGTCATAGAGCCTGCCTCCCGCCTCGGCAATCTCCATTGCATGGCGGCTCTGCATATCGCGTTTCCAAAGGTCGTCCACTATTTTGAGCAGCGCAAAGAGGTTGGTGGGCGACGAGATGATTATCTTCTTCTGGTAGGCCTCACCCCACAACTCGGGCCTGTTCTGCATGGCCGACATGAAAGCCGGCTCGTTGGGAATGAACATAATCACAAAGTCGGGTGTCTCTTCCAAAAGGTCTTGATAGTGTTTTCCGGCCAACTCCTTTATATGAGCCCTCACCGACTGCACATGACGTTCAAAGGCTGCCTCGCGCGCAATCTCCTCCTCGGCACCGACATAATCGACAAATGCGGTAAGAGAGACCTTCGAGTCGATGATGATGCGTTTGCCCTCGGGCAGATTGAGAATCACATCGGGACGCATGTTCTGCCCCTCGTCGTTCTTCAAATTCTCCTGCACCGTATAGTGAACGCCGCGTTGCAGACTCGACTGTTCGAGAATGGTTTCGAGAATCATCTCGCCGAAATCGCCCTGCACTTTCGAATTACCCTTCAAGGCATTGGTGAGGTTTGAGGTCTCCTGCGTAATGCGTTTATTGAGCTCCATGAGACTTTTGATTTCTGATTTCAGCGCGCCGCGTTGCTCGTTCTCTGTGGCATAGATGCTCTCCACACGGTCACGGAATTTTGAGATGTCGTCTTGAAAAGGTTTCAAGAATAGTTCCATCGACTCCTTGTTGGTCTGCTTGAACTGTTTCGATTTCTCCTCCAAAATCTCATTGGCCAGATTCTGAAACTCCACCCTGAACGAGGCTTGCAACTTCTCCAACTCTTTTCTACTCTCCTCCGTCTTCTCTCTCAGTTTATTGTTCTCTTCGCGGCTCTTAACCAGCTCTATATCAAGTTCCTTGATGCGCTCCTCTCCTGCCTTTACGCCCCTCTGCAACTCTTCGACTCGGACAATTTGTTCGTCGCGCTCACCCCTCACACGTTCCACCTCCTCACGCATGTTATTGTTCTCCTCGCGGCTCTTGACCAGCTCTATATCAAGCTCTTTGATGCGCTCCTCTCCGGCCTTCACGCCTCTCTGCAACTCTTCGACTCGGACAATTTGTTCGTCGCGCTCACCCCTCACACGTTCCACCTCCTCACGCATGTTATTGTTCTCTTCGCGGCTCTTG